>NZ_JBHZCY010000145.1:0-22935 GCF_042786665.1 Kitasatospora sp. NPDC059146
GTGCGCGATACTGGGATTGAACCAGTGACCCCTACCGTGTCAAGGTAGTGCTCTCCCGCTGAGCTAATCGCGCCTGGTGAGGCGGTTGTGCAGCGAGCCTGGAAGGGCTCGTTACTGTGCGCGATACTGGGATTGAACCAGTGACCCCTACCGTGTCAAGGTAGTGCTCTCCCGCTGAGCTAATCGCGCCTGGTGAGGCGGTTGTGCAGCGAGCCTGGAAGGGCTCGTTACTGTGCGCGATACTGGGATTGAACCAGTGACCCCTACCGTGTCAAGGTAGTGCTCTCCCGCTGAGCTAATCGCGCCTGGTGAGGCGGTTGTGCAGCGGACCTCGTGAGGTCCGACGTGCGCGATACTGGGATTGAACCAGTGACCCCTACCGTGTCAAGGTAGTGCTCTCCCGCTGAGCTAATCGCGCGGGGAGGTCTCCCGGTGGAACCGGGAGAACCCCTTGGAGGTGGAGACGGGATTTGAACCCGTGTACACGGCTTTGCAGGCCGTTGCCTCGCCTCTCGGCCACTCCACCAGGCAACGCATGAAGAACGACCTTACACTGTTCTCCATCGAGCGGACGACGAGATTCGAACTCGCGACCCTCACCTTGGCAAGGTGATGCTCTACCAACTGAGCTACGTCCGCCTGTCTCCCCGGGACCTTCACCGCTTTTCCTCGGCTGCGCTCCCTGGCGACGTGTTGAACTCTAGCGGATTCCCGGGCCAGCTAAAAATCCGTTCCCGCAGCGTGCCGAGGGGATGCCGACGGAGTGCCGTTCCGTCAGCCCCTCCGGCCGGTCACCGGCCACCACCTGCGGCGCTCCCGGACGATCATCCGCAGGCCACCCGGCGCACACCGGCGCGACGCACTCAGCTGCTCGTACGCGGGGGCGCGGCGGGCTCGGGCCCGACCCGGGGCACGCCCCCGACCTACACTTCAAGCACCGCCACCCCCCAGCACCACCGCGCAGGAGAACCGTGTCCGGCCATCCCGACCCCCGCACCCCGCTCGCCCGCTTCGGCGGCCGCCTGGCCACCGGACTGCGCGACGTCACCTCGGACCCGGCCGCGCTCGACTCCTCCGGCTACTGGGCCGTCGCCTACGACTTCGAGGGCCGACTGACCTGCGCCCGCTTCGACGAGGTCCGCCCCGCGCCCGCCCCGCCCTCCGGCGCGGGCTGGCACGGCCCGGACGCCGGCAGCTGGCACAGCTCCCTGGACCGCGCCGCCTACACCGCGGGCGTACGCCGCATCCGCGCGCACATAGCCGCCGGCGAGGTCTACCAGGCCAACCTCTGCCGGGTGCTCTCCGCGCCGCTGCCCGACCCCGACCGCAGCGACATCGACGCCCTCACCGGCCTCCTCGCCCGCGGCAACCCCGCCCCCTACGCCGGGACCGTCCGACTGCCCGACCACGGCGTCGAGATCGCCACCGCCTCCCCGGAGCTCTACCTGCACCGCACCGGGCGCACCGTCTCGTCCGGCCCGATCAAGGGCACCGGCCGCACCGAGGACGACCTCCTCGACAAGGACCACGCCGAGAACGTGATGATCGTCGACCTGGTCCGCAACGACCTCGGCCGGGTCTGCGGGACCGGTACCGTCACCGTGCCCGACCTCTGCGTCGTCGAGAAGCACCCCGGCCTGGTCCACCTGGTCTCCACCGTCGAGGGCACCCTGCGCGACGGCGCCGGCTGGCCCGAACTGCTCGACGCGACCTTCCCGCCCGGCTCGGTCACCGGCGCCCCCAAGTCCAGTGCCCTGCGGATCATCGACGCCCTGGAGACCGCCCCCCGCGGCCCCTACTGCGGCGCGATCGGCTGGGTCGACGCCGACCGCGGCGAGGGTGAACTCGCCGTCGGCATCCGCACCTTCTGGCTCGACCGGCAGGACCCGCGGGTACCGGTCCTGCGCTTCGGCACCGGCGCCGGCATCACCTGGGGCTCCGACCCCGAACGCGAGTGGGCGGAAACCGAGCTCAAGGCCGCCCGACTCGTCGCGATAGCGTCGGGCAGCGAGCCCGGCATCGACACCGCCCCCGAGCCGCACCGTGTCTAGGAACCGTGTCTAGGAGCAGCCCTCGATGAACACCCGCACCACGAGCTGGGTCAACGGAACCCTGGTCGACTCCGCCCACGCCGCCGTCTCGGTCCTCGACCACGGCCTCACCACCGGCGACGGCGTCTTCGAGACCATGAAGTCCGTCGACGGCCGGGCCTTCGCGGTCACCCGCCACCTCGACCGGCTCACCCGCTCCGCCCGCGGCCTCGGCCTGCCCGACCCGGACCACGCCGTGGTCCGCGAGGCCTGCGCCCAGGTCCTCGCCGCCAACCCGGCCCCGCTCGGCCGCCTGCGCGTCACCTACACCGGCGGCGACGCCCCCCTCAGCTCGGAGCGCGGCACCACCGGCCCCACCCTGGTGGTCGGCTTCAACGCCATCGGCCCCCGCCCCGACGAGACCGCCGTCGCCGTCGTCCCCTGGCGCCGCAACGAGCACAGCGCCGTCGCCGGCCTCAAGACCACCTCGTACGCCGAGAACGTGGTCGCCCTCGCCGCCGCCCACCGCACCGGCGCCTCCGAGGCCCTGTTCGCCAACACCGCGGGCCGACTCTGCGAGGGCACCGGCTCCAACGTCTTCGTGGTCCTCGGCGGCCGCCTGCTCACCCCGCCGCTCGCCTCCGGCTGCCTGGCCGGGATCACCCGGCAGCTGGTCGTCGACTGGTGCGGCGCCGAGGAGGCCGACCTCCCGCTCGGCGTCCTCGAGGAGGCCGAGGAGATCTTCCTGACCTCCACCACCCGCGACGTCCAGGCCGTCACCCGCGTCGACGACCGCCGGCTGCCCGGCACCGGCCCGGTCACCGCCAAGGCCATGGCCGTCTTCGCCGAGCGCAGCGGCGACGACCTCGACCCCTGACCCCGGGGAAACGGCCGGGCAGACGCCCCGGGCAGCGCGGATAACCTTCCCGGCGAGGGGAAGGGACCACGACATGACCACCACGCTGCGCCCCGAGGGCCCGGAGACACCCACCACGGCCGGCGGCCGCACCAGACGCTGGCGGATCCTCGCGAACGGCCACCAGGTCGGCGCCCTGCGCACCAGCTCAGCCCGTCACGACAGTGAACTCTGGGGTGAGATAGCGGAGTTGGAGATCACGGAGGGCCGCGGTCGGGGCCGCGGCACCTTCGGCGCCCTGGCCGCGGAGGAGGTGCTGCGCGCCTGGGGCTGCACCCGGGTCGACGTCGTCGTCCCCGAGTCCGCGCCGATCGCCCGGGGGCTGGTCGCCGCCCTCGGCTACACCGAGCGGATGCGGAACCTGGGCAAGAGCCTGACCGCCGCCCCGCCGCTGCCCGCCGGTGTCACCGCCCGCCCGATCGACGCCGCCGAGTTCCCCGCCTGGATCGACCGGGCCGCGCGGGAGTACGTCCAGTCCCTGCGGGACTCCGGCCTCACCGAGGCGCAGGCCCGCGCCAAGTCACGCCTGGACCACCGCAACGTCCTCCAGCAGGGCGTCGAGACCCCCGGCGTCGCCCTGCGCCGCCTCCACAGCCCGGGCGGCGCCCCCGAGCCGCTCGGCTCGCTCTGGGTGAACCTCCACCTGCGCGACCTGCCGGACGGCACCCCGCTCGCCTGGGTCATGGTGGTCGAGGTGGACCGGGCCCACCGAGGCCGGGGCCACGGCCGCACCCTGATGCTGCTCGCCGAGCGGGAGTGCCTGGCCGCCGGAGTGCGCGAACTCGGCCTGAACGTCTTCTCCGGCAACCGGGCCGCCCTCCGGCTCTACGCCTCACTCGGCTACCGGGTCGTCAACCGCTGTTACGGCAAGCCGCTGTGAGCAGTTGACGCAGCGTCAGACCGACGGGGCGTCAGGTAAGCCGGTCAGGAGGCCTTCGCCGCTTCGATGACCGCGACGATCCGCTCGCGCAGCCCGTCCTGGCTCTTCCCGCCGTCCAACCGCTCGCGGCCGATCACGTACGTCGGCGTCCCGGTGACCCCGATCGCCTTGCCCTCGGCCTGGTCGGAGTCCACGATCAGCATGTGCCGGCCGTCGACCAGCGCGGTGTCGACCTCCTCGGCGTCCACCCCGACCTCCCGGGCCACCTCCAGCAGCAGCTTCTGCCCCCGGGCGTCCAACTCCTCGACCCGGGCCAGCAGCGCCTCCACGAACGGCCACCCCAGCCCCTGGGCGAACGCCTCCTCGGCCGCCTCCGCCGCGGCGTAGGCGTGCTTGTGCTTCTCCAGCGGGAAGTGCCGCAGCTCGACGGAGAGCGCGTCGCCGTACTGCGCGCGCAGCGCCCGTACGTCGTCCAGGGCGGTGCGGCAGTCCGGGCACTGGAGGTCGCACCAGAACTCGAGGCGGGGGAGGGAACCATCGATCATTCCCCCAGTGTTCCACTAGTGGGTGCCCGCCCCCGCCCGGCGGTGCGCCCGAGGGCGGACCGAGAGGGAGGCACCGATGTCCAGGACCACCGGAAGCGAAGGGGCGCACCCGTGCTGACCGCGGCGATCAGTTTCCTCCTCACGGCCGGCGGCGTGGCCGTCGCGGGCCTGCGGGCCCGGCGGCGGCGCTTCCGCTCGGCGACCCGCTGGTTCGCGGTCGCCCTGCTGCCCGCCGGGCTCTACCTGACCGGACTGTTCCCGCTGGCGAGCACGATCGGCCGGGAGTTCGCCGACTGGGCGGCCAAGCTGGTCTTCGACCCCCGGGTGTGGACGGGCCTGGTGCTGCTCGGCGTTTCCGCCGCGCTGCTGTTCGCCAGCCGCTGGCCGGGCCGGCGCGGTGAGGTGGAGTCCTCCGCAGAGCGTCCGGCCGCGGCCGGAGCGGCTCCGGAGCGTCCGGCGGTGGCCCAGGCACCCAAGGCGCCCAAGGCGTCGAGGGACCCCAAGGCGTCCGGCAAGCCGCAGGCGGGCAAGCGGGACGACGGCCTCGGCGACTTCGCCGACATCGAGGAGATCCTCCGCAAACGCGGTATCTGAGCCGGGCGGGAGGTGCGGCGCCGGTCAGGCGGGGGCGACGGCCTCCGCCGACCGTTGGCGCGCCCGGTAGGCGGCGACGTGCAGCCGGTTCCCGCAGGTGCGGCTGTCGCAGTAGCGCCGGGAGCGGTTCCGGGAGAGGTCCACGAAGACCCGCGCGCAGTCCGGCGCCTCGCACCGGCGCAGCCGCTCCCGCTCGCCCGCCATCAGGATGAAGGCCAGCGCCATGCCGAGTTCCGCCGCGAGGTGGGGCCCGAGCGCGGCGTGCGGGGCGAAGTAGTGGATGTGCCAGTCGTGGTGGTCGTGGTTGACCAGCCGGGGCGTCGTCCCGGCGGCCGCGACGATCGCGTTGACCAGCTCGGCGGCCGCTTCGGTGGACTCCGTCCAGAACACCTCGCGCAGCCGGGCGCGCAGCTCCTGCACCTGGCGCAGGTCGTCCTCGGTCAGCGAGTCGATCTCGCTGATCTCCTGGCGGCCCACGAAGGCGTCCAGCGCGGCGACGTCCGGCAGTCGCTCGTCGCCGCACACCTCGGGCGCGGTGTTGAGCAGATCCACGAGGATGCTCAGCGCGCACTCGGTGTCATGGGTGATCAGCACGTTGGGACTCCTCGCGCAGGGGGACTCCGGTACCCCGCGTCCACGGTTACCCCAGACCATACCGGCCCTTGCGGCATAAGGGCGGCGCCTTCGTTCGAAGGCCTGTACGGATTCCGGCGGAGTGTCCCGGTCTGGGCGCGGCCCGGGTGTCGGCGGCCCCGCCGAGCCCCTCGCCCCGCGGCCCGGGAGGAGCCGCCGGGGACCCCGGAAACGACGGTGGCGCCCGGCAGCGAGGCCGACCACCCGTGACGGATGGCCGGCTCCGATGCCGGGCGCCTGCGGTGCTGTGGCCCCGCTCCGGTGGGAGCGGGCCGTTCACCGGCCCCGAGGCCGCGTGGTGCGCGGCTGAGTCCGCTGCCGTGCCCCCGAGTAGGACGGCAGCGATGACGGCAGGAAGTACGGCCCCGCCGACAGCGGGGCTGGACCGCCTCCGGTCGGGGTCAGCTTTCGGCGAGGATGTGGGACAGCTCCCGGTCGAGGTCGAAGTGACGGTGTTCGGTGCCGGGGGGCACCGCGGCGTCCGTCCGCTTGAGGAACGACTCAAGCGCGCGGGCCGGGGCTTCCAGCAGGGCTTCTCCTTCCGGAGAGCTCAGGGCGATGCAGACCACCCCTTGCCCGTGGCTGCGCGACGGCCACACCCGGACGTCGCCGGTACCGGTGGGTCGGTGCAGCCCCTCCGCGAGGAGATCTCGGGCGAACACCCACTCCACGGTCTCGTCGGCGCCCGTGTGGAACGTGGCGTGCACGGCGTAGGGGTCGGCGGTGTCGTAGCGCAGGCCCGCGGGGACGGGCAGTGAGGACTCGCTGGACACGATGAGGCGCAGGTGCAGCTCGCAGCTGACCGTGGTGTTCATAAGCGCCATGGCCTTTCGCTCAGTGTGCGCTCGGGGAATCGCACGTCGGCGAACGGACCATCCCACCCCCAAGACCGATGTAAACCCCTCTGTCCCGATTCGGGCGCGAGTCGTACCCCTTACGGCGCATTGCGGAATCGCCCCGGAGTACCCGCCCGGGGCATTACCGGCGGTTCTTCTCGGTCGGATTCCGGTTCGGCGTGCAGGCGGTCCGTCGGAGTGCCGGGCGGGCCGGGAACAGGGGAGCGGGTGGTGCGGCCGGGCCCGACGAGTCGTGCGCGCGGGCGGGGAGGGACGGGACGGGTGGCGGGGAGGCCCCAGCCCCGGGCGTTGGGGCGGGGTCGCCGGCGGGCGGGGTGTTCGGAGCACCCTCCGGGATGCGGTAATGTTTTCCCTGCACCCGGGCGATTAGCTCAGCGGGAGAGCACTTCGTTCACACCGAAGGGGTCACTGGTTCGATCCCAGTATCGCCCACCGGAATGCATTGTGATATGTGAGGCCCAGTCGATTATCGGCTGGGCCTCACATGTATTTCCGGAAATCCATCCGAAGAGCCGGTATCGAATCCGGCTGAGGGCCAGTCATCTTCCGTGCGGAGCGCGAGTTCTGTGGGTGCGTCGGCCGTACCCCGGAAGAGCGAGTTGTACGACCGCCCCCGAATGGTGCTAGAGTTCTTCTCGTTGCCCGGGCGATTAGCTCAGCGGGAGAGCACTTCGTTCACACCGAAGGGGTCACTGGTTCGATCCCAGTATCGCCCACCCGGACAGCACGCAGGCCCTGACCAGGAAACCGGTCGGGGCCTGCGGCGCGTTCCGGGCCGTCGTGCCGGTGAAGGGCTATGCCGCCGCCCGGCACCCGTGCTCCGGCTCCAGTCGACGACCGCAGACGCACCGGGCCGGCCGCAGCGGCCACGACAGGTCCACCCGCTCCGGCGTTCCCGAGCGGTCGAACCAGGCCTGCAGCCCCCGGGCCTGCGCCGCGTGCCAGACCGCCTGCCGCAGGTGCAGCTCCGCCGCCGTCAGCCCGCCGAGCGCCGCCGGATAGCGGGCGCCTATGCGCCGGATCAACGACAGGGCCGCCGTCGCGTCCGCCGCCGCGTCGTGCGCCCCGGCGAGGTCCACCCCGTAGTGGGCGCACAGGTCGGTCAGCGTCCGCCGGCCCTTGCGGTAGCGGTCCACGTGCTTGTCCAGCACCCGCGGATCCAGTACCACCAGCCCCGCCCCGTCCAGCCCGGTGCTCAACGGCAGGCCGTGGTGGCGCCGCAACTCCCGGTCCAGCAGGGTCAGGTCGTAGGGGGCGTTCATCACCACCACCGGGCGGCCGGCCCGCGCCTGGGCCGCCAGCGCGCGGGTGACCTCGGCCACCACCGTGCGGGCCGGGCGCCCGTACGTGCGGACCTGGTCGTCGGTGATGCCGTGCACCGCCCGCGCCCCGTCCGGGATCGGGACACCCGGATCGGCGAGCCAGGTGGTGGTCTGCGCCGGTGCGCCCGGGGTGAGTTGGACGACCAGGGCGGCGGAGACGATGCGGTCGGACTCCACGTCCACGCCGGTCGTCTCGGTGTCGAAGGAAGCGAGCGGGCCGGTGTACCAGTGCTGCTGCATGACTGCCCCTCAGGCGTGCGTTCCGCGCCCTGGTGATACCCGGTTCTGACGGTCGCTCAACCCGTTTGGCCCAGCTCCGACCGGGGATCCTGCCACTGGGCCGCTCGGCCCGGACGGGCCCGGAGCCGGGGGAGGCCACGGGGCGATGGCACTGACACAGCCGCAGCCCGACGGCGCGGCGACCACACTCAGGGGGAACCTAGCGGTCACCGCCTGCATGGAGACGCTGCAGGTCGGCTACCTGCACGCGGTTGCCGCGGCGGCCGGCTGCTCGCTCTCCCAGCCGTTCCCGGACAACGGCATCGACTGGCAGGTCAGCCACGGCTCCCGGGAGCACGACGTGGACGACGAGGTCACCATCAAGATCCAGCTCAAGGCGACCCAGCAGATCGCACCCGGTCCGGCCGGGCCGTTCTTCAGCTTCACCCTGGACAACGACCACCTGCGCAAGCTCGCCCGTGCCCGGGTCGCCGTCCCGCGGATCCTGGTCGTGATGCTGCTGCCGCGCCGGGTCGACCACTGGCTCCGGGCCCGCCCGGACGCCCTCGAACTGCGGCACTGCTGCTACTGGGTCAACCTGGCCGGCCACCCCGTCACCGGGAAGCGGCGCACCAACGTCCGGGTGCCCACCGACAAGGTCTTCGACGACCGCGCGCTCTGCGACATCATGGCCCGGGTCGGCGCGGGCGGCAGCCCGTGACCGCCCGGCCCCGGCAGCGAGGAAGCACGCCCATGACCCTGCCGAACGGACCGGAGGTCCGGGCCCTGCCCGACCCGGCCACGGTCGACCCCGCGGTGCTCGCCACCCTGCTCGCCCGGCACGGCTGGATCCGGCGCGGCGGCCCCGCCGCCCGGTACGGCCGCTGGACCCCGCCGGACGGCGAACCCGGCACCAGCCTCCTCCTCCCCACCGCCGACGGCTTCGACGACGCCGTCGACCTCCTCACCGACGCCGTCACCGCGCTCTCCCGCTCCCGCACCCCCTCCGCCCGCTCGATCCTCCTCGCCCTCGTCGTCCCCGGCGACGAGCTCAACTGGCGCCGCGAACTGCCCGGCCCCGCCGACGCCACCCCCTGGGACGACGCCGAACGGCTCCAGCGGGCCGCGCGCTCGATGCTCGCCGCCGGGGCCAAGGCCGGCCGGACCACCGCCGGCTACTTCGGTGCCCGGCTGGACGGCCTCGCCGGGGAGTTCCTGGACCGCGTCCTCCTGGTCGAACAGGGCGCCGTCGACCAGGGCGCCGCCCTCACCGCCTACACCCCCGCCCCCGAGGGCCGCACCGCCGTCACCACGCTGGTCCGCGCCCTGGAGGCGCTGCGCGACGCGGTCGACTACCGCCGGGTCAGCGGCGGGCCCGAGGCCTTCGAGAACGCCGTCCGCTCCGGGGTCAGCCGCGAACTCGTCCGGTCCGTCGAGGACCTCGTCCGCGGCGCGACCGCCGCCCGGCTCACCGTTGCCTGGTCGCCCGCCGCCGGCACCCCGGGCGGATTCGGCGACCGCCGGATCGAGCTCGACTTCTCCCCCGGGGACCTGCCCGCCCTCGCCGAGGCCGCCGAACTGCTGGAGCGGATCGAACCCGCCGTCGACGTCACCGTCGTCGGCGTGGTCGTCCGGCTCAAGCGCGCCGACCCCGCCGGACCGGGCTCGATACGGCTCCGGGTGCTCGGCGGCGCCGAGGTCCGCGAACTCAAGGTCGGACTGCCCGACCCCGACTACCGGCTCGCCGCCGAGGCCCACCTCACCGGCGTCCCGGTCCGGGTCTCCGGCCGCCTGGAACGCCGCGACGGCTTCCGCCGGCTGACCCGCCCGCACGGCCTGGAGCTGTGCGGTTGGGCGGACGACGACCGCGAGCGGCTGCTCAAGGGGCTCCAGGAGAGAGGGGAGAGGTCCTGAGTGCGCGGTGCGGCTGGTGCTCTCGGTACCATCGTCACGCGCAGCGCAGTGTTGCGTCCTCTGAATCCAGCACGTCAGGAGAGACCGGTGACGGACGTCCGGGTAATCATCAACCGCGAACCCGATCGGGAAGAGCGCGTGGTGACCACGGGCACTACGGCCGCCGAGCTCTTCGCCGACGACCGCTCGATCATCGCCGCCCGCGTCGGCGGCCAGCTCAAGGACCTCGCGTACGCCGTCCAGGACGGCGACGAGGTCGAGCCGGTCGCGATCGGCAGCAAGGACGGCCTGGACATCCTGCGCCACTCCACCGCGCACGTCATGGCCCAGGCCGTGCAGCAGCTCTACCCCGAGGCCAAGCTCGGCATCGGCCCGCCGGTCAAGGACGGCTTCTACTACGACTTCGACGTCGAGAAGCCCTTCCACCCCGATGACCTCAAGGCCATCGAGAAGCGGATGCAGGAGATCATCAAGCGCGGGCAGAAGTTCTCCCGCCGCGTGGTCACCGACGAGGCCGCCGCCGAGGAGCTGGCCGCCGAGCCGTACAAGCTGGAGCTGATCGGCCTCAAGGGCTCCGCCGCCACCGCCGGCGAGGGCGCCGACGTCGAGGTCGGCGCCGGCGAGCTCACCATCTACGACAACCTGGACGCCAAGAGCGGCGAGCAGTGCTGGGGCGACCTCTGCCGCGGCCCGCACCTGCCCAGCACCCGCCACATCCCGGCGTTCAAGCTGATGCGCAACGCCGCCGCGTACTGGCGCGGCAGCGAGAAGAACCCGATGCTGCAGCGCATCTACGGGACCGCCTGGCCGACCAAGGACGAGCTCAAGGCCCACCTCGACTTCCTCGTCGAGGCCGAGAAGCGCGACCACCGCAAGCTCGGCAACGAGCTCGACCTCTTCTCCATCCCCGAGGAGATCGGCTCCGGCCTCGCCGTCTTCCACCCCAAGGGCGGCATCATCCGCCGCGCGATGGAGGACTACTCGCGCAAGCGGCACGAGGAAGAGGGCTACGAGTTCGTCTACACCCCGCACGCCACCAAGGGGAAGCTCTTCGAGAAGAGCGGCCACCTCGACTGGTACGCGGACGGTATGTACCCGCCCATGCAGCTCGACGAGGGCGTGGACTACTACCTCAAGCCGATGAACTGCCCGATGCACAACCTGATCTTCGACGCGCGCGGCCGCTCGTACCGTGAACTGCCGCTGCGCCTCTTCGAGTTCGGGACGGTGTACCGCTACGAGAAGTCCGGTGTGGTGCACGGCCTGACCCGTGCCCGCGGCTTCACGCAGGACGACGCCCACATCTACTGCACCCGTGAGCAGATGGCGGAGGAGCTCGACTCCACGCTGACCTTCGTGCTCAACCTCCTCCGTGACTACGGTCTGACCGACTTCTACCTGGAGCTGTCGACCAAGGACCCGGTCAAGTACGTCGGTTCGGACGAGACCTGGGAGGAGGCCACCCGCGTCCTGGCGAGCGTGGCCGAGAAGCAGGGCCTGCCGCTGGTCCCGGACCCGGGCGGCGCGGCCTTCTACGGCCCGAAGATCTCGGTGCAGGCGCGGGACGCCATCGGCCGTACCTGGCAGATGTCGACCATCCAGCTCGACTTCAACCTGCCCGAGCGCTTCGACCTGGAGTACACGGCGGCGGACGGTTCGCGTCAGCGGCCGGTCATGATCCACCGTGCGCTGTTCGGTTCGATCGAGCGGTTCTTCGCGGTGCTGCTGGAGCACTACGCCGGTGCCATGCCGCCGTGGCTGGCTCCGGTCACCGTGACCGGCATCCCGATCACCGACGAGCACGTGCCGTACCTGCTGGAGGTCGCGGCCGAGCTCAAGAAGCAGGGGATCCGGGTCGAGGTGGACACCTCGGACGACCGCATGCAGAAGAAGATCAGGAACGCCCAGAAGACCAAGGTCCCGTTCATGCTGATCGCCGGCAACGACGATGTCGAGGCGGGCGCGGTCTCCTTCCGTTACCGCAACGGCGAGCAGAAGAACGGCGTGCCGCGTGACCAGGCCATCGCCGAGATCGTTGATGCCGTGGCGCGCCGTATCCAGGTGTGAGTTCCCCGCCTGAGCGGGGGTGACCCTAACGGCGTTCCGGTCGCCGAGGCAGTCGCCGAGGTTAAGCGCGGGGCAGGCTCTTCAAGAGTCTGCCCCGCGCGGCTTTGCAAGCACCCCCGGGCGAATATGCTGATCAGCATGACGACTGAGCCGGAACTGCAGCGGGGTGTCGGTGAGCCGGACGGCTTCCGCCGCCTGTGGACCCCCCATCGGATGGCGTACATCCAGGGTGAGAACAAGCCCACCGGCCCGGCTCCGGACGACGGTTGTCCGTTCTGCTCGATCCCGTCGCTGAGCGACGAGGAGGGGCTGGTCATCGCCCGGGGGAGCGCCGTGTTCGCGGTGCTGAACCTGTACCCGTACAACGGCGGGCACCTGATGGTGGTCCCGTACCGGCACGTGGCCGACTACACCGACCTCGACGAGGCGGAGACGGCCGAGCTGGCGGACTTCACCAAGAAGGCGATGACCGCGCTGCGGGCCGCCTCGGGGGCGCACGGGTTCAACATCGGGATGAACCAGGGCGCGGCGGCCGGGGCCGGGATCGCGGCGCACCTGCACCAGCACGTGGTGCCGCGCTGGGGCGGGGACACCAACTTCATGCCGGTGGTCGGCCACACCAAGGTGCTGCCGCAGCTGCTGGCGGACACCCGCAAGATGCTGGCCGAGGCCTGGCCGCAGGGCTGAGCCGGCCGGACGCGCGAAGAGGGGCCCGCCACCGAGGAGTTCGGTGGTGGCCCCTCTTCACGTGTCGCTCCCGGTCAGTCGGCGCTGAACTCGTCGACCTTGTACGGGCGGGGGCTCTGCGCCTCGGACTTGATGATCGAGGTGCGGGTCTTGAAGAAGCGGTCCGCGTCGAGGTCGTGCTCCTGGAGGAACTCCAGAGTGGCGGTGTGCACCGCGCTGAGCACCGGCACGGAGGCGTTCATGGCGTTGTCGACCATGGAGCGGTTGTTCCAGGCGGTGCCGACCCAGGAGTGCCGGAGTCCGAACGGCTCGGGCAGGCCGAGGCCGCCGCCGAGCCAGCCGAGCAGGCCGGGCATCTTGTGGAACGGTGCGCGGACGGCCTGGCGGACCACCTCGTCGTTGTCGATCAGGGGGAGCTTGACGGTGCGCTCCTCCCAGAACCGCACGGTCTTGGCGACCGACTTCTCCTTGTCCTTGGGCTTGTCGAAGAAGACGCCCTTGACCGGGCCGAGCGCGTAGCCGGCCACCGAGATGTTCAGCACGTTGGCGAGCAGGGTCACCGTGACGGTGAAGGTGATGATCAACTTGCCGTCGTGGGTGATGAACTGGGTGGCCAGGTAATGCCGGGGGCCGCCGGAGAAGGTCTGCTTGTCGGCGAGGCTCTGCACGGCGAAGTCGCGCATCCGCTCGCCGTCCATGTCGGCGCCGCCGGGGCGGCTGATCTCGTCCGCGCCCTCGCCGATGTCGAAGACCGCCCACTGCTTGATGGCCACGTTGGGGATGCCGCTGTTGGCGACGTGGCTGACCCCGAGGCCCTTGAGGTGGGCGGAGATCCGGCGGACCAGGTCCCAGGGGTGGAAGGCCCGGAAGTCGGCGTGGCCCTCGGCGGGGTGCAGGGTGTCGGCCAGGCGCCACTCGCCCCAGCGGCGGCCGGCACCGAGGATGCCCTTGGGGCCGGCGTAGTGGTGGACGTTGGTCTCCTGCTCGGCGTCCAGCCGGCCGAGCTTGTCGCGCAGGTCGTTGGCCTTCTTGTCCAGGTCGTCGCGGGGGACGGCCTTGGCGACGGTGGCGGCGACGGCGTTGCCCTCGACCAGGGCCTGCCAGCGGGCGCGGAGGTCGGTGGCGGAGCGTTCGACGATCCGGCGGGCGAGGTACCAGCCGAGCACCGGGGCGAGCATGGTGATCCGCAGGTAGACGCCGAGGACGCCCGCCGCCGGCGGGAACAGCGCCAGGTAGCCGGCCAGGACGGCGACCGCGATCAGGGCGAGGGCGCCGTAGGTGTCGGCCCCCCGGGCGCTGTCCCGCTTGAGCCAGGCGCGCAGTTGGAAGGCGCCGAGCCAGATCAGGGTGCCGGGGAGGAAGAGCAGGCCGGTGACGACGGTGACGGTGCTGAGCTGCCGGTCGCGGGCGTGCCGGAGTTCCTCGGCGGCCAGGCAGTGCTCGACGACCTGGCGGGTGTCGACGCCGAAGGAGGGGACGAGGGGCTTGCGGTCGCCGCCGAGGGCGCGCGAGACCAGGGCCTTGCTGAAGGCCTCGCCGAGGTTGGGGCGGAAGAGCGCGAAGCGGCCCTTCTTCTCCTTGGCGTCGGTGACGTCGGTGACGAACTTGCCGATCTCGCCGTCGCGGTAGGCGGCGGAGGAGAGCGCCTGGGTGACGGCCGTCTGCGGGCCGGTGTCGGTCCGGGGTATCTGCGCACCCGGGGTCATGTCGAGTGTGGCCACGGTGGCGTCTGCTCCTCCCCTTGTCAGCGGCAGGTTACCGTGCCGTGGCACCCCTGCGCGGATGATCGTCTGAACTACCGTCACGAAGCGGTGCGTTCCGGCCGCACCGGGGCCTGAGGGGCATGATGCCCAGCTTCGGCCGGGTCGATACCCGCCCGGGCCGACGGCGTGAGGGTGGAGGAGGATGGAGGTGAAGGCGATGAAGGGGGTTGTCGTGGTGAAGGATCCGGTGCTGGTCTTCGACGGGGACTGCGCGTTCTGTTCGTCCTGCGTGCGCTGGGGGGAGCGGTACCTGCGGCAGACGCTGGCCTCGGGTGGCTGGGAGGCGGTGCCGTTCCAGTTCGCGGACCTGGCGGAGCTGGACGCGGTGGCGGGCGGCCGCGGTGAGGTTGCGGCCGAGCGGGCCGAGCGCGAGGTGCTGTGGGTGACGCCGGCCGGCCGGGTGTACGGGGGCGCGCAGGCGGTGGCGCGGCTGCTGCTGCGCACCGGGGGCGCGTGGGCGTACCTGGGCGCGCTGTTGACCTTGGCGCCGGTGCGGCCGGTGGCGGCTGCGGTGTACCGATGGGTGTCGCGGAACCGGCACCGGATGCCGGGGGGTACGGCGGCGTGCGCGCTGCCGAACCGGAAGCCGGCTCAGTCGGTGTAGCGCCCGGCCAGGGCGGCGGGCATGGGTTCGTGGCGCAGGTAGGCGCGGGAGAACTCGGCGGTGCCGTGGGTGAGGGAGCGCAGGTCGACCGGGTAGCGGACGAGTTCGAGTTCGGGGACCTCCGCGCGCAGCAGGGTCAGCCCCTGGCCGCCGGTTTCGGTGCCGAGGACGCGGCCGCGGCGTGCGGAGAGGTCGCCGAGGACGGCGCCGAGGTACTCGTCGGGCAGCAGGACGCTGACGGCGGCGACGGGTTCGAGCAGCCGGATGACGGCGTGTTCGGCGGCGTCGCGCAGGGCGAGGGCGGCGGCGTTCTGGAAGGAGGCGTCGGAGGAGTCGACGGAGTGCGCCTTGCCGTCGGTGAGGGTGACCCGGACGTCGACGAGCGGGAAGCCGGTGGCGACGCCCTTGGCGAGCTGGGCGCGGACGCCCTTCTCGACGGAGGGGATGAAGTGCTTGGGGACGGCGCCGCCGACGACGTGCTCCTGGAACTCGAAGCCGGAGCCGGCCGGGAGGGGTTCGACCTCCAGGTCGCAGATGGCGTACTGGCCGTGGCCGCCGGACTGTTTGACGAGGCGTCCGTGGCCGGCGGCGGCGGTGCCGAAGGTCTCGCGCAGGGCGACCTTGGGTTCGACGGTGTCGACGTGGACGCCGTGGCGGGTGCGCAGCCGGTCGAGGACGACCTCGGCGTGGGCTTCGCCGGTGCACCAGAGGACGAGCTGGTGGGTGTCGGGGTTCTGTTCGAGCCGTAGGGCCGGGTCCTCGGCGGTGAGCCGGGTGAGGGCCTGGGAGAGCTTGTCGTCGTCGGCCTTGCTGTGGGCTTCGACGGCGATCGGGAGCAGGGGTTCGGGGAGGGTCCAGCCGTCGAGTTCGACGGGGTGGCCGGGGTCGTGGACGGTGTCGCCGGCCCGGGCGGTGGTGAGTTTGGCGGCGCAGACGAGGTCTCCGGCGACGGCGTGCGGGACGGGGCGCTGGAGTTTGCCGAAGGGGCTGGTGAGGCCGGTGACGCGTTCGTCGCCGTTCTGGTCGGCGGTGTGGGCGGGGCCGACGAGGTGGATCCGGCTGTCGGGGCGCAGGGTGCCGGCGTAGACGCGCAGCAGGCTGATCCGGCCGACGTAGGCGTCGCCGGTGACGCGGACGACCTGGGCGGCGAGCGGGGCGTCGGGGTCGCAGGCGGGGGCGGGGCGGGTGCGTTCGGTGGGGTTCGGGAAGGCGTGGGTGATCAGGTCGAGGAGTTCGGCGGCGCCGAGGCCGTTGTCGCTGGTGGGGACGGCGGGGTGGAGGGTGCAGTCGAGGACTTCGCGGCGCAGCCCGGCTTCGAGGGAGTCGGTGTCGAGGGGGTCGCCGGAGAGGTAGCGCTCCATGAGGGTGTCGTCCTGGCCGGAGATGGCTTCGACGAGGCTCTCGTGGGCGGGGCCGGTGTCGGGGAGGGGATCGGCGTCGCCGTAGGTGTCGCCGGTGAGGAGGTCGACGCTGCCGTCGGGGTGTCCGTCGTGGAGGACGGGCAGGAAGAGCGGGCGCAGGGTGTCCGGGCCGAGCTCGAAGGCGTCGTGGCAGCTGGTGAGGATGTCGTCGAAGCCGGTGCGGGCGAGGTCGAGTTTGGCGACGGCGATGGCCCGGGGGATGCCCTCGGCGGCGCACTCGCGCCAGAGGGCGCGGGTGGGGGCGGTGACCGGGTCGGTGGCGGAGACGACGAAGACGGCGGCGTCGGCGGCGTGCAGGGCGGCGCGCAGGTCGGCGGCGAAGTCGGGGTGGCCGGGCGGGTCGATCAGGTTGATCTTGACGCCCTTCCATTCGAGGGGGAGCAGCGAGAGCTGGACGGAGCGCTGCTGCTGGTGCTCGATGTCCTCGTGGTCGGAGACGGTGGTGCCGTCGGCGACGCGGCCGGGGCGGGCGGTGGCGCCGGCGGCGAGGGCGAGGGATTCGGCGAGGGTGGTCTTGCCCACACCGCTGGAGCCGACGAGGACGACGTTGCGCAGGTCCGTGGGGCCGGTGACGGCGGGTGCCTGGCCGGCTCGTGCGGTGCTGCGGTCGGGCATCGGGGTCTCCTCCCGTGGCGCCGAAGCTGTCCTTGGCAGTCTAGGGTCGGGTGTCGTTCCGGCGCGTGTCGTGCTGGGCCCTGGTGGCCGGGGGCCGTCCGGCGGTGCGTGCGTCGGAGCGTGTCCCGGGCGTGGCTACGATGGGTGCGTCGGGCGGGCTCATTCGTCCGGCCGTCTGCCGCGTGTGTTGCGCCAGGCGGGTACCCGGGAGAATCGGAGCGGCTGGGAAGGCCATGCTCAACAAATACGCGCGTGCCTTCTTCACACGTGTTCTGACCCCGTTCGCCGCGTTCCTGATCCGGCTGGGCGTGAGTCCGGACGCCGTGACGCTGATCGGTACGGCCGGTTCGGTGGCCGGTGCGCTGGTGTTCTTCCCGCGCGGGGAGTTCTTCTGGGGCACCATCACGATCACGCTGTTCATCTTCTCGGACCTGGTGGACGGGAACATGGCCCGCCAGCTGGGCCGGACCAGCAAGTGGGGCGCCTTCCTGGACTCCACGCTGGACCGGGTCGCGGACGCGGCGATCTTCGGCGGTCTGGCCATGTGGTACGCGGGCAAGGGCGACGACAACCTGCTCTGCGCGGTGGCGATCTTCTGCCTGGCCAGTGGCCTGGTGGTGTCGTACACGAAGGCGCGGGCGGAGAGCCAGGGCCTGCCGTGCGACGTGTCGGGGCTGGTGGAACGGGCCGAGCGGCTGGTGATCAGCCTGGTGGCGGCCGGGGTGGCCGGTCTGCACGTGTTCGGGGTGCCGTACGTGGAGTGGCTGCTGCCGGTGGCGCTGTGGCTGGTGGCGGCGGGCAGTCTGGTGACGGTGGTGCAGCGGATGGTGACCGTGCGCCGTGAGGCGTTCGAGGCCGACCGAGCGGCGGCCGGGAGCTGATGGGGGGCGTCCTGCGGTGACGGACCGACTGGTGTACTGGGCGTACGCGCTGGGCTGGGCGGTGTTGAAGCACCTGCCGGAGCCGGTGGCGCGGTGGCTGTTCGACCGGCTGGCGGACTACGCCTGGCGTCGTCGCGGGCCGCGGGTGCGGCAGCTGGAGGCGAACCTGCGCCGGGTGCGTCCGGGCCTGCACGAGGCGGCGCTGCGGCGGTTGTCGCGAGCCGGGATGCGTTCCTACCTGCGGTACTGGATGGAGTCCTTCCGGCTGCCGGTGTGGAGCCGGGAGCGGGTCCTGCGGGACGTCCAGGTGGGCGGCTACGAGCGCATAAGGGAGGCGCTGGACTCCGGGCGGGGTGTGGTTGTGGCGCTGCCGCACATGGGCAACTGGGACTTGGCGGGCACCTGGATAGCGCAGCTGGGCCACCCGTTCACGACGGTCGCGGAGCGGTTGAAGCCGGAGCGGCTGTTCGACCGGTTCGTGGAGTTCCGGGAGGGCCAGGGCATGGAGGTCCTGGCGCTGTCCGGCGGCGGAGCGAACGTGATCGGCACGCTGGCGCGGCGGCTGCGCGCGGGCAAGCTGGTCTGCCTGGTGGGCGACCGGGACCTCTCGGAGGCCGGTATCGAGGTGTCCTTCTTCGGTGAGGTGACCCGGATGCCGGCCGGGCCTGCGGCGCTGGCCCAGCGCACCGGCGCGGCGCTGCTGCCGGCGACGCTGTGGTACGACGGTCCGGTGCTGCGGGGGATGATCCACCCCGAGGTGCCGGTCCCGGAGGAGGGCGACCGGAAGGCGCGGACGCTGGCGATGACCCAGGCGATCGCGGACGTGTGGCAGCAGGGCATCAGCGAGCACCCGCAGGACTGGCACATGCTGCAGAAGTTCTGGCCGGCCGACCTGCCGGCCCGTGAGACGGTGGGGGGCGGGTCCGCGGCCGGGCGCGCCGACGCGGCGAAGGAGCCCGCCGCCGGGGCCTCCGGCGCCTGAGCCCGGCTGCCCGTCCGACCCTGCCCGAAGGAGCTTGAGGAACCCGTGAAGATCGGCATCGTCTGCCCGTACGACTGGGACGTCCCCGGTGGGGTGCAGTTCCACATCCGGGACCTCGCCGAGCACCTGATCGGTCTGGGGCACGAGGTGTCGGTGCTGGCGCCGGCCGAGGACGACGAGGCGCTGCCGCCGTACGTGGTCTCGGCGGGGCGGGCGGTGGCGGTGCCGTACAACGGGTCGGTGGCCCGGCTGAGCTTCGGCATCCTGTCGGCGGCCCGGGTGCGGCGGTGGCTGCGCGAGGGGCGTTTCGACATCCTGCACGTGCACGAGCCGGCCTCGCCGAGCCTGTCGATGCTGGCGGCCTGGTCGGCGACCGGGCCGATGGTGGGCACCTTCCACACCTCGAACCCGCGCTCGCGGGCGATGATCGCGGCCTCGCCGATCCTGCAGCCGGGGCTGGAGAAGATGCGGGCCCGGATCGCGGTGTCGGAGTACGCCCGGCGGACCCTGGTGGAGCACCTGGGCGGGGACGCGGTGGTGATCCCCAACGGGGTGGACGTGGAGTTCTTCGCGGAGGCCGAGGCGGACGAGCGGTGGACGGGCGGTGCGGCGGCGGGGGAGCCGGGCACGATCGGTTTCATCGGCCGGATCAACGAGCCGCGCAAGGGCCTGCCGACGCTGCTGGCGGCGCTGCCGCGGATCCTGGCGGAGCGGCCGGGGGTGCGGCTGCTGGTCGCGGGCAAGGGCGACGAGGAGGAGGCGGTGGCCGGCCTGGCGCCCGAGGTGCGCGCGCAGGTGGAGTTCCTGGGCATGGTCTCGGACCGGGAGAAGGCCCGGCTGCTGCGCAGCGTGGACCTGTACGTGGCGCCGAACACGGGTGGCGAGAGCTTCGGGATCATCCTGGTCGAGGCGATGTCGGCGGGCGCCCCGGTGCTGGCCAGCGACCTGGACGCGTTCAAGCAGGTGCTGGACGGCGGGGACGCCGGGGAGCTGTTCCCGGTGGAGGACGCGGACGCGCTGGCCCGTACGGCGCTGCGGCTGCTGGGGGATCCGGGGCGGCTGGAGGAGCTGCGCAAGGCGGCTTCGCGGCACGTGCGGCGGTTCGACTGGTCGACGGTCGGCGCGGACATCCTGGCGGTGTACGAGACGGTGACGGGCGGCGCCGCGGCGGTGGTCGAGGAGGACGAGCGCAGCGCCCCGAGCCGAAGGACGCGCCGGTGACGGGAGCGGGGGGCGCGGGCGGTTCGGTCCGGCCCGGGGCCGACGGCCGGGGCTTGCGTGGCGCCCGGTGCCGGTGGGGTTAGGGTCGGGCCGACCGCACCACTGTGACCCCTGGGGGAAACGATGCCGCAGATCTCCGTCGACTACTCGTCCAGCCTGGCCGGGGCCTTCGAGCGCCGGGCGCTGGGCCTGGCGATCAACCGGCTGGCGGAGGAGACGATCGACGCCAAGCCGGGGTCCTGCAAGACGGTGTTCCGGCCGAGCGATGACCTGGTGGTGGGCTCCGACGGGTCGGTGGACGACGCCGGGGTGGACGCCCAGGTGTACGTCGAGTTCCAGGTGTTCCCGGGCCGTACGCCGGAGGCGAAGGCGGCGCTGAGCGAGGGCGTGGTGGCGCTGCTGGCGCAGCACGTGCGGCCGGCGCCGGGGACGCGGCTGTTCACCGCGGTGAACGTCGAGGACATCGACCGGGAGAGCTACCGCAGCGGCGTCGTGCAGGGCTGACGGCGGGCGGGGCGGCCGGTGACACCCGGTAACGTAGCGGTCCGTGACTACCTGGATCTGGGCCGGCGTGGCCGTGGTGCTGTTCGGCATGTACCTGAGTTGGACGGCCGGCCGTCTGGACCGGCTGCACGCCCGGATCGACGCCGCGCGGGCGGCGCTGGACGCGCAGCTGGTCCGGCGGGCCTCGGTGGCGATGGAGCTGGCGACGTCCTCGTTGCTGGACCCGGCGGCCTCGCTGCTGCTGCTGGACGCGGCGCACGCGGCCCGGCAGGCCGAGGACGAGCACCGCGAGGTGGCGGAGAGTCAGTTGAGCCTGGCGCTGCGGGCGGTGTTCGAGGAGTCGGAGCAGGTGGCGGCGCTGGTCGCGGAGCCGGGCGGTGACGAGGCGGTTCGTGATCTGACGGCCGCGGTGCGGCGGGTGCCGATGGCCCGCCGCTTCCACAACGACGCGGTGCGGGCGGCGCGGGCGGTGCGGGAGCACCGGCTGGTGCGGTACTTCCGCTTGGCGGGCAAGGCGCCGTTCCCGATGGCCTTCGAGATGGACGACGCCCCGCCGCCCGCCCTTACGCCCGAGGGAGCGCCTGCTTAGGCTGTCCTCGGATACGGCCCGTTTGTCGCATCCCGTCGTCCGGGCTGGACTTGGTGGCGCATGGTTGGGCCACCTGATCTGCCTACCATAGGGCGATAGCACTGGTTAATCTTCGAGTGAGGTCTCACGTGTCCACCACCCCCACCACCGCAGACCAGCCGCAGATCGGTACCGCCCGGGTCAAGCGCGGCATGGCCGAGCAGCTCAAGGGCGGTGTGATCATGGATGTGGTCAACGCCGAGCAGGCGAAGATCGCCGAGGACGCCGGCGCGGTGGCCGTCATGGCGCTGGAGCGGGTTCCGGCCGACATCCGCAAGGACGGCGGCGTGGCCCGCATGTCCGACCCGAACATGATCGAGGAGATCATCGAGGCGGTCTCCATCCCGGTGATGGCCAAGTCCCGCATCGGGCACTTCGTGGAGGCCCAGGTCCTGCAGTCGCTGGGTGTCGACTACATCGACGAGTCCGAGGTGCTGACCCCGGCCGACGAGGTCAACCACTCCGACAAGTTCGCCTTCACCACCCCCTTCGTCTGCGGCGCCACCAACCTGGGCGAGGCCCTGCGCCGCATCGCCGAGGGTGCGGCCATGATCCGCTCGAAGGGCGAGGCCGGCACCGGCAACGTCGTCGAGGCCGTCCGCCACCTGCGCCAGATCAAGAACGAGATCGGCCAGCTGCGGGCGCTGGACCACAACGAGCTGTACGCCGCCGCCAAGGAGCTGCGCGCCCCGTACGAGCTGGTCAAGGAGGTCGCCGAGCTCGGCAAGTTGCCGGTCGTGCTGTTCTCCGCCGGTGGCGTGGCCACCCCGGCCGACGCCGCGCTGATGCGCCAGCTGGGCGCCGAGGGCGTCTTCGTCGGCTCCGGCATCTTCAAGTCGGGCGACCCGGCCAAGCGTGCCGCCGCCATCGTGAAGGCCACCACCTTCTTCGACGACCCGAAGATCATCGCGGACGCCTCCCGCAACCTGGGCGAGGCCATGGTCGGCATCAACTGCGACACCCTGCCGGAGACCGAGCGCTACGCCAACCGCGGCTGGTAGTCACTCCCGCCCTTCGCCCGGCCCGCCGCAGCGCTTCGGTGTGCGGCGGGCCGCGCCGCGTCCTTCCGTAGTAACGATCGATAGAGGTTGAAGACCGTGAGCACTCCAGTCATCGGCGTCCTCGCCCTCCAGGGCGACGTCCGCGAGCACCTGGTGGCGCTGGCCGAGGCCGACGCGCTGGCCCGTCCGGTGCGCCGCGCCGAGGAGCTGGCCGAGGTCGACGCACTGGTGATCCCCGGCGGGGAGTCCACCACCATGTCCAAGCTGGCCCTGCTGTTCGGCGTGATGGACCCGCTGCGCGCGCGGGTCGCGGCCGGCATGCCGGTGTACGGCACCTGCGCGGGCATGATCATGCTGGCCGACAAGATCCTCGACGGCCGGGAGGACCAGGAGAGCGTCGGCGGCATCGACATGACGGTGCGCCGCAACGCCTTCGGCCGGCAGAACGAGTCCTTCGAGTCCGGCCTCGCCTTCAAGGGCCTGGAGGAGGAGCCGGTGCACGGCGTCTTCATCCGCGCCCCCTGGGTCGAGGCGGTCGGCGCGGGCGTCGAGGTGCTGGCCGAGCTGCCCGGTGCGGACGGTCCGGAGAGCCGGATCGTGGCCGTGCGCCAGGGCAACCTGCTGGCCACCTCGTTCCACCCGGAGCTCACC
>NZ_JBHZCY010000146.1:0-22524 GCF_042786665.1 Kitasatospora sp. NPDC059146
CCGACCGTTCCGCGACGGGGGCCCCGGCCGCCCGGCGTCCGGGGCCCCCGCGCGTCTGCGACACTGGAACAACCATGCCTAAGCCCGGAGAACTCACCTTTGTCGCGCCGCGCGGCGCCAAGCCCCCGCGACACCTCGCCGACCTGAGCCCCGCCGAGCGCAAGGAGGCCGTCGCCGAGCTGGGCGAGCAGGCGTTCCGCGCCAAGCAGCTCTCGAACCACTACTTCGGCCGGATGTCGAACGACCCGGCGAGCTGGACGGACATCCCCGCCGCCAGCCGGGAGAAGCTGACCGAGGGCCTGCTGCCCGAGCTGATGTCGGTGGTGCGGCACGTCTCCTGCGACGACGACACCACCCGCAAGACGCTCTGGAAGCTGTTCGACGGCACGCTCGTCGAGTCGGTGCTGATGCGCTACCCGGACCGGGTCACCATGTGCATCAGCTCGCAGGCCGGCTGCGGCATGAACTGCCCGTTCTGCGCCACCGGCCAGGCGGGGCTGACCCGCAACCTGTCGACCGGCGAGATCGTCGAGCAGATCGCCGCCGGGATGCGCGCGCTCAAGGCCGGCGAGATCCCCGGTGGCGAGGCGCGGCTGTCGAACGTGGTCTTCATGGGCATGGGCGAGCCGCTGGCCAACTACAACCGGGTGCTGGCCTCGATCCGCCGGCTGACCGACCCGGCCCCGGACGGCTTCGGCCTGTCCCAGCGCGGCATCACGGTCTCCACGGTCGGCCTCGTGCCGGCCATGAACCGGCTGGCGGACGAGGGCCTCAGCTGCCGCCTGGCGCTGTCGCTGCACGCGCCGGACGACGAGCTGCGCGACGAGCTGGTCCCGGTGAACACCCGGTGGAAGGTCGCCGAGGTGCTGGACGCCGCGTGGAACTACGCGGAGAAGTCCGGCCGCCGGATCTCCATCGAGTACGCGCTGATCAAGGACATCAACGACCAGGCCTGGCGTGCCGACCTGCTCGGCCGGCTGATCAAGAACCACCGGGTGCACGTCAACCTGATCCCGCTGAACCCGACCCCGGGCTCCAAGTGGACCGCCTCCCGGCCGGAGGACGAGCGCGAGTTCGTCCGTCGGCTCCAGTCGCACGGCGTGCCGACGACCGTCCGCGACACCCGCGGCCAGGAGATCGACGGCGCCTGCGGCCAGCTCGCCGCGGCGGGCTGAGGAGCCGGGTAGGAGCCTCCCGGGGGCCAGGGCGTGTCTTGTGGGATCAGGCCGGGGTGCCCGGCCTGATCCACGAGGCACGCCCTATCGCAGTCCGGCGGCCGCCAGCGCGGCGGTCGCCCCGCCGGTCAGCAGCAGCGTGGTGCCCACCGCGAGGGTGCGCAGGGCGACCGCGCCGAACAGCAGCCGGGGCGAGGCACCGAGGCGCAGCAGCGACTCGGTGATCTCCCGGCGGTCGGTGCGGACCTCGGCGAGCCGGGCGATCACCGCGGCGACCGTGCAGCCGAGCACCAGGCAGGCCTCGACGGCCGGCAGGGCGTCGGCGCTGTCGGGGGTGCCGATCCAGTAGCGGACGGTGGTCAGCACCAGGGCGACGACCAGGGTGAGCACGGCCAGCGGCGGGCCGAGCCGACGGGCCTGGGCGGTGAGGCCGCGTCCGGCGAGCAGCCGCAGCGGGGTGGGCCGACCGAGGGCGAGCAGCCGTCCGGTCCAGGCGAGCAGCGGGCCGGTGAGCAGGGCGAGGCCGAGCGCGCCGCCGGCCCAGCCGCCGAGGGCGGCGGTGCTGGTGGTGCCCAGTCCGGCGGGCAGGTGGATCGGACGGCCGTCGGCGGGGGCGCCGGGCCGCAGGGCGATGAGTTCGAGCGCGGCGCCGATCACCACGAGTCCGACCGGTACGGCGATCCGCAGCGGGCCGAAGCCGGTGCGGCCGCGGGCGCGGCCGCCGGGCAGGGTTTCGGCGACGGGCACCGAGAAGCCGGCGGCGAGGCCTGCGGTGAGCGGGACGAGCGCGAGCAGGGTGACCGGTGCGGCCGCGGGCAGCGGCACCCCCATGCCGAGGTCGGGGGCGAGCGAGGGACCGGCGATGTCGTTGCGCAGCACCAGGAAGAGCAGCAGGGTGAGCACGCTGCCGAGGGTGCAGGCGAGGGCGACCTCACCGGCGATCAGGGTGCGGATCCGGCGGGAGCCGGCCCCGGCGGCGGTGAGGCCGGCGATCCGCTCGGGCCGTCGGGCGGGCACCGAGCGGGCGGCGACGGCCGCGAACCAGGCGACGGCGGCGAGCGGCGGCAGGCACCAGAGCAGTCGTGCCAGCGCGTCGGCGCCGCCGAGCGGGTCGCTCAGCGCGCGGCCGAGGGAGCGCAGCAGGAAGGCGGCGACGGCGGCGGCCGCCAGTGTGGTGAGCAGCCAGCGGCCGAGGTCGGTCACCCGGTAGCCCCGGGCCAGACGGAGGTAGAACACGTCGACTCTTTCAGCGGCTCGGCTCTGTCAGCGACTGGAGGCGGTCAGCGGCGGGTGGCCGTGACGGCGGAGGCACCGGTCGCGGCCGGGGCGGCGGCGCCGCGGGGGACGGGGGCGGCGGGGGCGGTGAGCCGTCCGTCGACGAGGGCGACGGAGCGGTCCGCGAACCGGACGAGCTCGGGGTCGTGGGTGGCCAGGACGAGGGTGAGCTGGTGCGAGCGGGCCGCGCTGGTCAGTATCCGCAGGACCTGGTCGGCGGCCTCGCGGTGCAGCGGGGCGGTGGGGTCGTCGGCGAAGACGACGGGCGGCAGCGGGGCGAGGGCGCGGGCCACGGCGACCCGCTGGCGCTGGCTCTGGACCAGCCGGTCGGGGCGCCGGCGGCCGATGTCGCCGACGTCGAGGCGCTCCAGCCACTCGTCGGCGGCGGTGTAGGCGGCCTTGTTGCCGGCGCCGGCGAGCAGCAGCGGCAGGGCGACGTTCTCGCGGGCGCTGAGCTCGGGCACCAGGTGGGGTTCGGAGCCGACGAAGCCGAAGCGGTCGCGGCGCAGCCGTTCGCGTCCGGCGCGGCCGAGGGTGTG
Source organism: Kitasatospora sp. NPDC059146 (assembly GCF_042786665.1). Classification (NCBI taxonomy): domain Bacteria; kingdom Bacillati; phylum Actinomycetota; class Actinomycetes; order Kitasatosporales; family Streptomycetaceae; genus Kitasatospora; species Kitasatospora sp. NPDC059146. The sequence goes on from NZ_JBHZCY010000146.1 coordinate 2,990, forward strand.
GACGGGGGAGCTGTTGAACCAGACCTCGCCCTCGTCGACCGGGAGCTGGGCGGAGAGGCAGCCGAGCAGGGTGCTCTTGCCGCAGCCGCGCGGGCCGGTGACGGCGAGCACCTCGCCCTCGCGGACGCCGATGGAGATGCCGCGCAGGGCGGGGGTGCCGTCGTGGGACTTGACGATCCCTCGGGCCCACAGCACGTCGTTGTCAGGCGGTGCCGCTGACATGAGGTTCCATCCTGGGTGGCCGCAGGGATATGACAGTCGTCAGATTAGAACGACCGGGGCCGGTCGCGGTTGCGGCGCTCTGGTCCATCACGGGCAAATCACCCGCATTCAGGCATGTTTGGTCGTACGACTGTGATGTTGCGTGGCGTTGTGTGAACGCCGAAGGGCGGCCCCGCGGGTGCGGGACCGCCCTTCGGCGGAGGGTGGGGAAGAGGGCTCAGGGGATCAGAGCTTCGCCCACGCGTCGGTGAGGCTGGTCCGCAGGATCTGCTCGATCTCGTCGAAGGTCGACTGGTCGGAGATCAGCGGCGGGGCCAGCTGGATGACCGGGTCGCCACGGTCGTCGGCACGGCAGTACAGGCCGTTGTCGAAGAGGGCCTTCGACAGGAAGCCGTAGAGCACGCGCTCGACCTCGTCGTCGTTGAACGACTCCTTGGTGACCTTGTCCTTCACGAGCTCGATGCCGTAGAAGTACCCGTTGCCGCGGACGTCGCCGACGATCGGCAGGTCGCGCAGCTTGTTCAGGGTGCCCAGGAAGGCGGCCTCGTTGTCGAGGACCTTCTGGTTCAGGCCCTCGCGCTCGAAGATGTCGAGGTTGGCGAGCGCCACGGCCGAGGAGACCGGGTGGCCGGCGAAGGTGTAGCCGTGCAGGAAGGTGTTGTCACCCTTGTAGAACGGCTCGGCGATGCGGTCCGAGATGATCGTGGCGCCGATCGGGGAGTAGCCCGAGGTCATGCCCTTGGCGCAGGTGATCATGTCCGGCACGTAGCCGAACTTGTCGGCGCCGAACATGGTGCCGAGGCGGCCGAAGGCGCAGATGACCTCGTCCGAGACCAGCAGCACGTCGTGGCGGTCGCAGATCTCGCGCAGGCGCTGGAAGTACCCGGGCGGCGGCGGGAAGCAGCCACCGGCGTTCTGCACCGGCTCGACGAAGACGGCGGCGACGGTGTCGGCGCCCTCGTTGAGGATGGCGACCTCGATCTCGTCGGCGCACCAGCGGCCGTACGCCTCGGGGTCGACGGTGCCGTCCGGGCCTTCGAGGAAGGCCGGGGCGCGGTAGATGTTGGTGTTCGGCGCCTTGTGGGTACCCGGCACCAGCGGCTCGAACGGGGCCTTGAGGCCCGGCAGGCCGGTGATGGACAGGGCGCCCTGCGGGGTGCCGTGGTAGGCGACGGCGCGCGAGATGACCTTGTACTTGGTCGGCTTGCCGATCAGCTTGAAGTACTGCTTGGCGAGCTTCCAGGCGGTCTCGACGGCCTCGCCGCCACCGGTGGAGAAGAAGACCTTGTTGAGGTCGCCCGGGGCGTAGTTGGCCAGGCGCTCGGCCAGCTCGACGGCCTTGGGGTGCGCGTAGCTCCAGATCGGGAAGAACGCGAGTTCCTTGGCCTGCTTGGCGGCGACCTCGGCGAGCTCGGTGCGGCCGTGACCGGCCTGCACGACGAACAGGCCGGCCAGGCCGTCGATGTACTTCCGGCCCTTGTCGTCCCAGATGTACGTGCCCTCGCCCTTGACGATGGTCGGTACGGGGGAGTTCTCGTACGACGACATGCGGGTGAAGTGCATCCACAGGTGGTCGTAGGCGGTCTTGGAAAGGTCCTTCTGGGCCGGGTCGGCTGTCATCGGGTGCCCCAGGTGTAGGTCTGTTTCCGGAGTTTCAGGTAAACGAAGCTCTCGGTGCTCCGCACGCCGGGAAGCGCGCGGATGCGCTTGTTGATCATTTCGAGCAGGTGCTCGTCGTCCTCGCAGACCAGCTCGGCCAGGAGGTCGAACGAGCCTGCGGTGCAGACGACGTAGTCGACCTCGTCGAGGGCGGCCAGCGCGTCGGCGACGGGCTCGATGTCGCCCTCGACCCGGATTCCGACCATCGCCTGGCGGGTGAAGCCGACGGTGAGCGGGTCCGTGACGGCGACGATCTGCATCACGCCTTGGTCGAGCAGCTTCTGGACGCGCTGCCGTACGGCTGCCTCGGACAGGCCGACGGCCTTGCCGATGGCGGCGTACGGGCGGCGCCCGTCCTCCTGGAGCTGCTCGATGATCGCCTTGGAGGCGGCGTCGAGGGGAACACTCGCGTTCCGGTCGCGGTTGGCCACGCGGCCACTGTGCCTGATCGTTCCCCTGTTCGCAAGCGTGGAAACTGCTGATTTCGTCGTGCTCCCGGAAATCCCATGCGGATTTCATCGCGGACGCGCACCGCGCCTGTCGATCCCGGCAGTCCTGCGGCTACTCTGGCACGGTACGCGCGCGCCCCCGCAGGGCGCCGCGCATTCCGCCACCAGTGGACCGCGCCGCTCCCGGCCGGGCCACTCGGCACCCTTCGTAGGCCGGATCCGTCGACGTACCATGGCGCCGGAATCTGCAATGCCGCAGGCCCAGACCGAGGAGAGACCCGTGAGCGACCTTCGCACGCTGCGCAACTACATCAACGGTGAGTTCGTCGACGCGGCTGACGGCCGCACGCTCGACATCGTCGACCCGACCACGGGCGAGGTCTACGCGACGTCGCCGCTGTCCGGCGCCGCTGACGTGGACGCGGCCATGGCCTCGGCCGCCGCCGCCTTCCCGGTCTGGCGCGACGCCACCCCGAGCACCCGGCAGAAGCTGCTGCTCAAGATCGCCGACGCGGTCGAGGTCCGGGCCGACGAGATCGTCGACGCCGAGGTGCGCAACACCGGCAAGCCCCGCGCGCTGACCCTCTCCGAGGAGATCGGCCCGATGGTGGACCAGCTCCGCTTCTTCGCCGGTGCCGCCCGACTGCTGGAGGGCAAGGCCGCCGGCGAGTACATGGACGGCATGACCTCGATCATCCGCCGCGAGCCGGTCGGCGTCTGTGCCCAGGTCGCGCCGTGGAACTACCCGATGATGATGGCGGTCTGGAAGTTCGCCCCGGCCATCGCCGCGGGCAACACCGTGGTCCTCAAGCCCTCGGACACCACCCCGGCCTCCACCGTGCTGCTGGCCGAGATCATCGGCGGCGTCCTCAAGGGCCTGGAGCTGCCGGCCGGCGTCTTCAACGTCATCTGCGGCGACCGCGAGTCCGGCAAGCTGATGGTCGAGCACCGCACCCCGGCGATGGCCTCCATCACCGGCTCCGTCCGGGCCGGCATCCAGGTCGCCGAGTCGGCCTCCAAGGACGTCAAGCGGGTCCACCTGGAGCTGGGCGGCAAGGCCCCGGTCGTCGTGTTCGAGGACGCCGACATCGCCGAGGCCGTCGAGGGCATCTCGGTGGCGGGCTACTTCAACGCCGGCCAGGACTGCACCGCCGCCACCCGCGTGCTGGTGCACGAGTCGATCCACGACGCCTTCGTCGAGGCGCTGGCCAAGGCCGCGGCCGAGACCAAGACCGGCGGCGTGGACGACGAGGACGTGCTCTACGGCCCGCTGAACAACGCCAACCAGCTCAAGCAGGTGTCCGGCTTCATCGAGCGGCTGCCCGCCCACGCCAAGGTCGAGGCCGGCGGCCACCGGGTCGGCGACAAGGGCTACTTCTACGCCCCGACCGTCGTCTCCGGCCTGCTGCAGGACGACGAGATCATCCAGAACGAGGTCTTCGGCCCGGTCATCACCGTGCAGAAGTTCACCGACGAGGAGCAGGCCGTCGAGTACGCCAACGGCGTCGAGTTCGCGCTGGCCTCCTCGGTCTGGACCAAGGACCACGCCCGCGCCATGCGGATGTCCCGCCGCCTGGACTTCGGCTGCGTCTGGATCAACACCCACATCCCGCTGGTCGCCGAGATGCCGCACGGCGGCTTCAAGAAGTCCGGCTACGGCAAGGACCTGTCGGCGTACGGCTTCGAGGACTACACCCGGGTGAAGCACGTCATGACCGCGATCTAGCGGGTCATGGCCGTCGGGCGCAGGATGACCGCGATCTAGCGGGTCTGATCAATCGGCTGAACTGACAAGGGGCCCGGGTCTTTTCGACCCGGGCCCTGTCGCTTTGCACCCTGTCGGCGGGTCGTGCGTCCGGCTGACAGGATGAAACTGCACTTCGGGGGCGCTCGGCCCTAGCCTTACCGGCATGAGCATCCCCACCGCTGACTCAGCCGCCGGAAAGGCGGTCAAGGCCGCCGACCGCGCGCACGTCTTCCACTCGTGGTCCGCCCAGGCGCTGATCGACCCCCTCGCGGTGGCCGGCGCCGAGGGCTCGTACTTCTGGGACTACGACGGCAACCGCTACCTCGACTTCTCCTCGCAGCTGGTGAACACCAACATCGGGCACCAGCACCCGAAGGTGGTCGCCGCGATCCAGGAGCAGGCGGCGAAGCTCTGCACGATCGCCCCCGGCTTCGCGGTCGAGGCGCGCAGCGAGGCGGCCCGGCTGATCGCCGAGCGCACCCCGGGCGACCTGGACAAGATCTTCTTCACCAACGGCGGCGCCGAGGCGGTCGAGAACGCCGTCCGGATGGCCCGGCTGCACACCGGCCGGCAGAAGGTGCTCTCCACCTACCGCTCGTACCACGGCGCCACCGCCAACGCGATCGCCCTCACCGGCGACCCGCGGCGCTGGGCCAACGAGACCGGCGTCTCCGGCGTGGTGCACTTCTGGGGCCCGTACGCCTACCGCTCCAACTTCCACGCCGAGGACGAGGCGCAGGAGTGCGAGCGCGCGCTGGCGCACCTGGAGCAGGTGATCGCCTTCGAGGGACCGGGCACGGTGGCGGCGGTCATCCTGGAGACGGTGGTCGGCACCGCCGGCATCCTGGTCCCGCCGCCGGGGTACCTGGCCGGAGTGCGGGAGATCTGCGACCGCCACGGGATCGTGTTCGTCCTGGACGAGGTGATGGCCGGCTTCGGCCGCACCGGCGAGTGGTTCGCCGCCGACCACTGGGGCGTGGTGCCGGACCTGCTGACCTTCGCCAAGGGCGTCAACTCCGGCTACGTCCCGCTGGGCGGCGTGGCGATCAGCGCCGAGATCGCCGCCACCTTCGCGGAGCGGCCGTTCCCCGGCGGGCTCACCTACTCGGGGCACCCGCTGGCCTGCGCCTCGGCGGTGGCCACCATCAACGCCATGGCGGAGGAGGGCATCGTCGAGAACGCCAAGCACATCGGCGAGACGGTGCTCGGCCCCGGCCTGCGCGAGCTGGCCGAGCGGCACCCCTCGATCGGCGAGGTGCGCGGCCTCGGCGTGTTCTGGGCGCTCGACCTGGTGAAGGACCGGGAGACCCGGGAGCCGCTCGTCCCCTACAACGCCGCGGGCGCCGCCAACGCGCCGATGGCCGAGCTGGCCGCCGCGTGCAAGCAGCGCGGGCTCTGGCCGTTCGTCAACATGAACCGCTTCCACGTCGTCCCGCCGTGCACCGTCACCGAGGAGGAGGCCAAGGCCGGCCTCGCGGTGCTGGACGAGGCGCTGTCGCTGGCCGACGCGCACACCGTCTGACGTACCTACCAGGACGGCCCCGGGCGCACCCGCGTGTTCCCGGGGCCGTTCCACGCTCCGGAAGGCCTCCCATGTCCCGCAGCTCCACCCTGCCCCGACGCTCCTCCCAAACCCCCGTCATCCGCCGGCGTTCGGTGCTCGGCGGGGCCGCGCTGCTCGGCGCCGGCACACTGACCGGCTGCGGCATCCCGTCCGCGTACGTCGCCGAGGACCGCCGTTCGGCACCGGACCGCTCGGAGCACGACAAGCGGCTGAACTTCTCCAACTGGACGCAGTACATCGACACCGACGACCAGGGGAAGCGCCCGACCCTGGACGCGTTCAGCGAGAGGACCGGGATCGCGGTCACCTACACCGAGGACATCAACGACAACGACGAGTTCTTCGGCAAGATCAGCCCGGTGCTCACCCAGGGCGCCGACCCGGGCCGGGACCTGATGGTGATCAGCGACTGGATGGCCGGGCGGTACGTCTCGCTGGGCTGGGTGCAGGAGATGGACCGGGCCGGCCTGCCCAACGTCACCGCCAACCTGGACCCGCAGCTGGCGAACCCGGTCTTCGACCCGGGGCGCCGGCGCAGCGTGCCCTGGCAGTCCGGGATCACCGGCATCGCGTACAACCGCAAGGCGCTCGGCCGGGAGCTCCGGTCCACCGCCGACCTCTGGGCGCCCGACCTCAAGGGCCGGATCACGCTGTTCGCCGGGCTGGACGAGGCGCTCGGGCTGCTGATGCTCTCCCAGGGCGCGGACATCGCGCGGTTCGGGGACGACGACGCGCACAAGGCGATGGACCTGGTGCAGAAGATGGTCGACACCGGGCACGTCCGCCGCTTCACCGGCAACGACTACACCAGCGACCTCGCCTCCGGCGCGGCGATCGCCTGCCAGGCCTACTCCGGTGACGCCGTCCAGCTCACCGCCGAGAACCCCGACATCGCCTTCGTGGTGCCGGAGGAGGGCGGCGAGCTGTGGGCGGAGAGCCTGATGATCCCCAACCGGGCCGTCCACAAGCGCAACGCCGAGCTGTTGGTCGACTACTACTACCAGCCCGAGGTGGCCGCCGAACTCGCCGCGGCCGTCCAGTACATCTGCCCGGTTCCGGCCGCCCGCGAGGTGCTGGCGGACAGCGGGGACAAGGACAAGGCCGAACTCGCCGAGAACCCGCTGGTGTTCCCGACCGAGGAGATGCGCGCCCGGCTGCGCAGCATGCGGGACGTCACCTCGGCCGAGCGGCCGGAGCTGCACAAGGTCTGGGGGCGCATCACCGGGGTGTGAGGGGTGCCGGGGAGTGACGCAGCCCGGCCCTACCGGCGTACGGCGTCCAGCGCGAGCAGGGCCACGTGCAGGGAGAGGCAGGACTCCACCTGGTCGAGGTCGACTCCGAGGATCCGCTCGACCTTGTGCAGCCGGTCGTAGAAGGACGGCCGGGACAGGTGGGCGGCGTCGGCCGCCGCCGACTTGTTCCGGCCCTGCTCCAGGTAGATCCGCAGCATCTGCACCAACTGGCCGTTGTGCTCGGCGTCGTGGGCCAGCAGCGGGCCCAACTCCCGCTCCACGTACGTCTGCAGGCGGGCGTCGTCGCGCAGCAGGTGGAGCAGGCCGCGCAGCCGGACGTCCGGCAGCCGGTAGTAGGAGGCGGTCCTGCCCCCGCCGGGCGCGTCGTGCAGGGCCGCGTCGGCGACCTGGGCGGCCTCCAGCAGGGTGCGCCGGGCGTCGCGGACCGAGCCGACCGAGGAGCCGACCGCGACGACCGGCCCCGGGGTGTCGGCGGGCTCCCGGCCGGACTCGGCGGACATCCGGCGCAGGGTGGCCGAGAAGGCCTCCAGCGCGGAGTGCTCGTCCTGCTGGGCGCCGAGCGCGATCAGCAGTCCGACGCCCTCGTCGTCCAGCGCGCCGACCAGGGCGGAGAGCCGGCTGGCCCGCACCGCGCCGGCCGCCAGCTCGGTGAAGTCGCGCAGCCGGGCCTGGGCCTCCAGTGCGGCCGGGATCGGCCCGCGGCGCTGGCGCAGCACCACGCCGACCAGCCGCCGGCCCTCCAGCGGGACGCCGAGCGCCTGGGCGCGCAGGGCCACCTCGGAGACGGTCAGCGCGTGGGTCAGGATGCCGGAGAGCAGGGTGCGGTGGGTCTGCCGCTCCAGGCTCTCCCGGTCGCGCACCACCAGCCGGTTGAGCGCCAGCGCGGAGGCGCCGCGCTCCAGCAGCATGGCGTGGGGGTGGGCCTCGCCCTCCGCCAACGGGCCCGGCTCCAGCACCAGGACCAGCCGGCCCCAGTCCTGGCCGCGGGCGCCGACGGTGGTCACCAGCCAGCCGCTGCGCGGGTCGTGGCCGGTCCGGCCGGGCGGGCGGACCCCGCGCGAGCGGCGCTCCCAGTCCTCCAGCAGCTCGACCTCGGGGCGTCCGGCGCTGTCGTGGGCGAGCACCTGGTGGGCCAGGTTCTCCAGGACGACCGGCGCGCCCGCCATCCGGGCCACCTGGCGGATCACCTCGGGCGGCTCGGCGCCCTCGACCACCAGCTCGTTGAAGACCTGGTGGACCGATTCGGAGACCCGCAGCTGCTCCAGCTGGGCGTTCACCACCAGGGCGTGCACGGCCTCGGTGACGGCGACGAAGCGCACCTCGCGGCGGAGCGCGATCAGCGGCAGTCCGCGCTGCTCGGCGGCGTGCACCAGGGCGCGCGGGAGCGAGTCGAAGTAACGCCGGCCGAACTCGACCACCAGGCCGGCCACGCCGACCTCGTCCAGGTCGCGGACGTAGCGGGCCAGGCCCTCGCGGTCCTCGGGCAGCGCGATGCCGGTGGTCAGCACGAGCTCGCCGCCCTGCAGCACGCCGGCGACGTCGGGCAGCTCGCTGACGTGCACCCAGCGGACCGGTCGCTCCAGGCGGTCGGCGCCGGCCACGACCTGGGGCAGGCCGCGCCGCATCACCTCCAGGTCGAGCACACGGGCGACGGTGGGGAGCATCGCGGGCCTCCAGGGCGGGGGAGGTGGGAGGGGGTGGGGTGGAGGGGACAGAGTGTCAGGTGAATCATGCATCGTCGCGACGACCTGTTGCCCTGCGAGGAGCCTTGCACTCTGTAAGGCCCTTCGTGTCGAGACTGTCGAAGTGACCCTTGTCACGTCAACCCCGCAGTTGGCAAGGTCAGCGGGACCGCAGACCCCCACCGCGGAAGCGTTTCGCCGCAGCGCGGTCGAACCGCCGGCACTTGGAGGAACCCAGATGGACCTGACCGACTTCGGCGCGGGCGCGCAGTACATCGCGGGCCGTCAGGCCCGGGGGAGCGGCGAGCCCTTCCAGGTCGTCAACCCCGCCGACGGCACGGTGGTCGAAGAGGTCTCGCTGGCCACCGCCGGGGACGTGGACGCCGCCGTCGCCGCCGCGCGGGACGCCCTGCCCGGCTGGTCCTCGGCCACCCCGGGGGCCCGGTCCGAGGCGCTCACCCGGCTGGCCGCCGTCCTGGGCGCGACCGCCGACGACCTCGCCCGGGTGGAGACCGCGCAGACCGGCAAGCCGGTGAAGCTGGCGACCGAGTTCGACGTCCCCGGCACCGTCGACAACGCCGCGTTCTTCGCCGGCGCCGCCCGCAACCTGGAGGGCAAGGCGGCCGGCGAGTACTCCGGCGACCACACCTCCTACGTCCGGCGCGAGGCGATCGGCGTGGTCGGCTCGATCTCGCCGTGGAACTACCCGCTGCAGATGGCCGCCTGGAAGATCCTCCCGGCGATCGCGGCGGGCAACACCATCGTCCTCAAGCCGGCCGAGCTGACCCCGCTGACCTCGGTGATGTTCGCCCGGGCCTGCACCGAGGCGGGCATCCCGGACGGCGTGGTCAACGTGGTCACCGGCGCCGGGCGCACCGCCGGCGAGCACCTGGTCGCCCACCCGGGGGTCGCGATGGTCTCCTTCACCGGCTCCACCGCCGTCGGCAGGCGGGTCGCCGAACTCGCCACCGCGAGCGTCAAGCGCACCCACCTGGAACTCGGCGGCAAGGCCCCGTTCGTGGTCTTCGACGACGCCGACCTGGACGCCGCGGTGCACGGCGCCGTCGCCGCCTCGCTGATCAACGGCGGCCAGGACTGCACCGCCGCCACCCGCGCGTACGTCCAGCGCCCGCTCTACGACGCCTTCGTGGCCGGCGTCGCCGAGCTCTTCGCGGCCGTCCGGATCGGCGACCCCCGCAATCCGCACACCGACCTCGGCCCGCTGGTCTCCTACGCCCACCGGGACCGGGTGGCCGGGTTCGTCGAGCGCGCCCGCTCCTACGCCACCGTCGTCACCGGCGGCCCCGCACCGGACAAGGGCCATGACGGCTTCGACCTCACCCGGGGCGCCTACCACGCGCCGACCCTGATCACCGGCGCGGCCCAGGACAGCGAGGTGGTCCAGGGCGAGGTCTTCGGCCCGGTGCTGGTGGTGCTGCCCTTCGACGGCGACGACGAGGGCCTGCGGCTCGCCAACGACACCCCGTACGGCCTGGCCGCCTCCGCCTGGACGGGCAACGTGCACCGCTCGCTGCGCGCCACCCGGGAGATCGCCGCCGGGTGCGTCTGGGTCAACGACCACATCCCGATCATCAGCGAGATGCCGCACGGCGGCTACAAGGCGTCCGGCTACGGCAAGGACATGTCCCAGTACTCGCTGGACGAGTACACCCAGGTCAAGCACGTCATGTTCGACACCACCGCGGTGGCCCGCAAGGACTGGCACCGCACCGTCTTCGGAGACCGATAACCCCCCCCGCAGGCCCCGGGTGCTCCCCCCCACGCACCCTTCTTCCCCCAGGAGGCCCGTTCCATGGCGTTCAAGGCGTTCAACGAGCTCACCGACGGTCTGCCCGAACCGGTCCGCAGGGCCTGGGAACGCAGTCTGACCAGCGGTCGGGCCGCGGTCGGCCGCCGCACCCTGCTGCGCGCCGCCGCCCTGACCGCCGGGGCGGGCACCCTGGCCGCCTGCGGCATCCCGGCCGCCCCCAGGACGACCGGTGACTCGACCGCCAACGCCGCCGAGGACCACTCGGGGAGCGAGAAGGAGGTCGACTTCTCCAACTGGCCGCTGTACATCGACACCGACGAGAAGGACAAGGAGAAGCACGGCACCCTGGACGCCTTCACCGCGGCCACCGGCATCAAGGTCAAGTACAACGAGGACATCAACGACAACGTCGAGTTCTTCGGCAAGGTCAAGCCGCAGCTGGCGGCCGGCCAGGACACCGGCCGCGACCTGGTGGTGCTCACCGACTGGATGGCCGCCCGGCTGATCCGGCTCGGCTGGGCGCAGAAGCTCGACCCGGCGAACGTCACCACCGCGATCACCAACGTCGAGGCCCGCTTCCGCGCCCCCGACTGGGACCCGGGCCGGCTCTACACCTACCCCTGGGCCGGCATCCAGACCGTCATCGCCTACAACCGGAAGGCGACCAAGGGCAAGGAGGTCACCAGCGTCGCCCAGCTGCTGGACGACCCCGAGCTCAAGGGCCGGGTCACCTTCCTCTCCGAGATGCGCGACAGCATCGGGATGGTCCTGCTCGACATGGACAAGGACCCGGCGAAGTTCACCGCCGACGACTACGCCGGTGCGATCGCCCGGATGCAGAAGGCCGTGGACGACAAGCAGATCCGCCGCTTCACCGGCAACGACTACGGCCAGGAGCTGTCCTCCGGGGACATCGCCGCCTGCGTCGCCTGGGGCGGCGACCTGATCCAACTGCGCGCCGACAACCCGGACATCGAGTTCGTCATCCCGGAGAAGGGCTACCTCGCCTCGACCGACAACATGCTGGTCCCGGCCAAGGCGCGGCACAAGGCGAACGCGGAGAAGTTGATCGACTTCTACTATCAGCCGAAGATCGCGGCGCAGCTGGTCGCGGGCATCGGCTACGTCTCCGCCGTCACCGGGATGAAGGACGAGCTCGCCACCCTCGCCCCGGACAGCGCGGCCAACCCGCTGGTCGTACCCACCCCCGAGATGGCGGTCAAGGCGCACGTGTTCCGCACCCTCACCGAGGGCGAGGAGAGCGACTTCGAGCAGAAGTTCTCCAAGCTCATCGGCGCCTGACCCCCACGCGTCCACCAGACACTGCCGGCAGAAAGACCCAGGAAGACACCCCATGACAGACCAGCTGCGCGCCGCGGCCGGTGGCGACGTCCGCCTCACCGGCATCGGCAAGACCTACGGCTCCTTCACCGCCGTCCACCCGCTCGACCTGACCGTGCCCCAGGGCTCCTTCTTCGCCCTGCTCGGCGCCTCCGGCTGCGGCAAGACCACCACCCTGCGCATGATCGCCGGCCTGGAGGAGCCCACCAGCGGCACCGTCCTGATCGGCGGCCAGGACGTCACCGCGCTGCCCCCGTACAAGCGCCCGGTCAACACCGTCTTCCAGAGCTACGCGCTCTTCCCGCACCTGGACATCTTCGAGAACGTCGCCTTCGGCCTGCGCCGGCGCGGCAAGAAGGACGTGAAGAAGCAGGTCGAGTCGATGCTGGAACTGGTCGAGCTCGGCCAGTACGCCCGGCGCAAGCCGCACCAGCTCTCCGGCGGCCAGCAGCAGCGCGTCGCGGTCGCCCGCGCCCTGATCAACCACCCCCAGGTGCTGCTGCTGGACGAGCCGCTCGGCGCCCTCGACCTCAAGCTGCGCCGCCAGATGCAGCTGGAGCTCAAGCGGATCCAGACCGAGGTCGGCATCACCTTCGTGCACGTCACCCACGACCAGGAGGAGGCCATGACGATGGCCGACACCATCGCGGTGATGAACGGCGGCCGGGTCGAGCAGCTCGGCGCGCCCGCCGACCTGTACGAGAACCCCGGCACCACCTTCGTGGCCAACTTCCTCGGCCAGTCCAACCTGCTCCCCGCCGAGGTCACCGGCGGCGCGGGCGAGGACCTGCTGCTCACCGTGGCCGGCACCCGGCTCGCGGTGCCGAGGGCGCGCTGCGCCACCGAGGCCAAGCTGGTCCACCTGGGCGTGCGCCCGGAGAAGATCACCATCAGCCACGCCTCCGAGCCGGTCGCCGAGGGCCGCAACCGGCTCGCCGGCACGGTGCTCGACTCCAGCTTCATCGGCGTCTCCACCCAGTACGTGGTGCGCACCGACGGCGGCCAGGAGGTCACCGTCTTCGAGCAGAACATGGAGCGCGACGCCCGGATCGTCCCCGGCGCCCCCGTGCAGCTGCACTGGAACCCGGCGCACTCCTTCGCCCTGGACGCCGCGCAGGCGATCGACGCGGGCACCGCGGAGGAGGCCGCATGACCACCACCACCCCGGCGGCCGCCCCCCGGGCCACGCCTCCGGACCGCAGTCCGCTCGGCGAACCCGCGCCGAAGCCGAGGCGCAAGCTCACCCCGTACTGGCTGCTGCTGCCCGGCATCGCCTGGCTGGTCGTCTTCTTCGCCGTGCCGATGGTCTACCAGGCGTCCACCTCGCTGCAGACCGGCTCGCTGGAGGCGGGCTTCAAGGTCACCTGGCACGTCTCCACCTACTGGGACGCCCTGGTCGAGTACAAGTGGCACTTCGTCCGCTCGTTCTCCTACGCGGCCATCGCCACCGTGCTCTGCCTGGCCATCGGCTACCCGCTGGCCTACACCATCGCCTTCAAGGCGAGCCGGCGCTGGCGCAACGTCATCCTGATCCTGGTCATCGCGCCGTTCTTCACCAGCTTCCTGATCCGCACGCTGGCCTGGAAGACCATCCTGTCCGACGGCGGACCGGTGGTCGGCGCGCTCAACACCCTGCACGTCCTGGACCTCACCAACGCCGTCGGGCTCACCTCCGGCGACCGGGTGCTCGCCACCCCGCTGGCCGTGGTCTGTGGCCTCACCTACAACTTCCTGCCGTTCATGATCCTCCCGCTGTACACCTCGCTGGAGCGGATCGACCCCCGGCTGCACGAGGCGGCCGGCGACCTCTACGCCCGGCCGTTCACCACCTTCCGCAAGGTCACCTTCCCGATCTCGCTGCCGGGCGTGGTCGCGGGCACCCTGCTCACCTTCATCCCCGCCTCCGGCGACTACATCAACGCCCAGCTGCTCGGCTCGCCGAGCGAGCAGATGGTCGGCAACGGCATCCAGAAGCAGTTCCTGAACGTGCTCGACTACCCCACGGCGGCAGCGCTGAGCTTCATCCTGATGGCCCTGATCCTGGGCATGGTGACGGTCTACATGCGCAAGGCCGGGACGGAGGAACTGGTCTGATGTCCCGCATCCTGAAGTGGGTCCGCGCCCACCTGGTGGTCCTGGCCGGCCTGCTGGCCCTGGCCTACCTGGTGCTGCCCAACCTGGTCGTGCTGGCCTTCTCGTTCAACAAGCCGGTCGGCAAGTTCAACTACGAGTGGAACGAGTTCTCCACCGACGCCTGGACCAACCCCTGCGGCGTGGCCGACATGTGCCAGTCGCTCTCGCTCAGCCTGCAGATCGCGGTGCTCGCCACCATCGGTGCCACCGTGCTCGGCACCATGGTCGCCTTCGCGCTGGCCCGCTACCGCTTCCGCGGCCGCTCGGCCACCACCGCGATGATCTTCCTGCCGATGGCCATGCCCGAAGTCGTCATGGCCGCCTCGCTGGGGACGCTGTTCCTCAACATGCGCATCCCCTTCGGCTTCACCACCATCCTCATCGCCCACGTCATGTTCTGCCTGAGCTTCGTCGTGACGGCGGTCAAGGCCCGCGTGATGAGCATGGACCCGAGGCTCGAACAGGCCGCCCAGGACCTCTACGCGACCCCCGTCCAGACCTTCCTGCGGGTCACCCTCCCGCTGGCCGCCCCCGGCATCGCCGCCGGCGCGCTGCTCAGCTTCGCGCTCTCCTTCGACGACTTCATCATCACCCAGTTCAACTCGGGCCCGACCACGGTCACCTTCCCGATGTTCGTCTGGGGCGCCTCGCAGCGCGGCATCCCGGTGCAGGTGAACGTCATCGGCACCGCGATGTTCGTGGCCGCGGTCGCGCTGACCGTGGCCGGCCAGTGGCTCGGCAACCGCCGCAAGGCCACCGCCTGACGTACGGTCGGTCAGCGGTGGTACGTACCATCACCTATTCGTGGAAAGTGGCTGATAATGCATGGATTCCGCCCGCGCACTCAGTGACGCCAGGCCCACCCCCTTCTGGCTGGAGGATCCCGGCCGGCCCGAGGCGCTGCCCGCCCTGGTCGGCGACACCACCTGCGACCTGCTGGTCGTCGGCGGCGGCTACTCCGGACTGTGGACCGCGCTCATCGCCAAGGAGCGCGACCCCTCGCTGGACGTCGTCCTGGTCGAGGGCAACGAGGTCGGGTGGGCCGCCTCCGGGCGCAACGGCGGATTCTGCGCGGCCAGCCTCACCCACGGCTTCGGCAACGGCCTGGAGCGCTGGCCCTCCGAACTCGCCCAGCTGGAACGCCTCGGCGCCGCCAACCTGGACGGCATCGAGGCCACCCTCAAGCGCTACGGCATCGACGCCGAGTGGGAGCGCACCGGCGAGATCGACGTCGCCACCCAGCCGCACCAGGTCGAGGAACTGCACGAGGTCGCCGAGGCCGTCGCCCGCTACGGCTTCGACCTCACCGTCCTGGACGCCGACCAGCTGCGCGCCGAGGTGAACTCGCCGACCTTCCTCGGCGGCCTCTGGGACAAGGACGGGGTGGCGATGGTCCACCCCGCCAAGCTCGCCTGGGGCCTCAAGGAGGCCTGCCTGGGCCTGGGCGTCCGGATCTTCGAGCACACCCGGGCCACCGAACTGCGCGAGCACGGCAGCGGCACGGCCGCCCGCACCCCGTACGGCCGGGTCTTCGCCCGCAGGGTCGCGCTCGGCACCAACGTCTTCCCGTCCCTGCTCAAGCGCGTCCGTCCGTACGTCGTCCCCGTGTACGACTACGCCCTGATGACCGAGCCGCTCAGCGACGAGCAGCTCGCCTCGATCGGCTGGCGCGGCCGGCAGGGGCTCGGCGACAGCGCCAACAAGTTCCACTACTTCCGGCTGTCCGCCGACAACCGGATCCTCTGGGGCGGCTACGACGCCGTCTACCACTACGGCGGCCACGTCCGGCACGAGTACGACCAGCGCCCGGAGACCTTCCGCACCCTGGCCAACCACTTCTTCCGCTGCTTCCCGCAGCTGGAGGGGCTGCGCTTCACCAACGCCTGGGGCGGCGCCATCGACACCTGCAGCCGGTTCTCGGCCTTCTTCGACACCGCCTACCGGGGCAAGGTCGCCTACGCCGTCGGCTACACCGGGCTCGGCGTCGGCGCCACCCGCTTCGGGGCCGAGGTGATGCTCGACCTGCTGGCCGGCGAGCGCACCGAGCGCACCTCGCTGGACATGGTGCGCTCCAAGCCGCTGCCGTTCCCGCCCGAACCGGTGCGCTGGGCCGGGATCGAGATCACCACCCGCTCGCTGGAGCACGCCGACCGCAACGGCGGCCACCGCAACCTCTGGCTGCGCACCCTCGACCGGATGGGGCTCGGCTTCGACAGCTGACCGCCACCGATCGGGGGTATCTCCCGCGACCCGTGTAAGAGGGACCCGCCGTCCGCCTCTCCTCGGTGACGGCGGGTCTCGCACTCCCGCCGCGTCCGACCGTAGGAAACGGCGAGGAGCGGGGACACGACATGGAGAGCACCGGACTGCACTGGCTCGCCCAGGTGGCAGCGGACCCGGAGGACTTCCGGGAGCAGTGGGAACGCACCGGGCTGGGCCTGGTCCTGCTACCGGCCGGGCGCCGCTGGGACGTCCTCGCCGTCCCCGGGCGGCTCGGGCGACCGGCACTGGACGTGCTGGACACCGGCTTCTGCGGCCCGGTCCTCACCGACTTCGGCGAGGAGCACGTCAGCTTCCTGGTGCCCGTCGGCACCGCCGCCCGCTGGGTCGGCACCGGGGTGCGCTGCGCGGGGGAGGGCACCTGGATCGTCGTCCCGCACCCCCGGCGCCGCAGCCGGGGCGTGCGCTGGCTGGTGCCGCCCGACGGGTCCGGGCGGCTCAACGACCCGGTGCTGCTGGAGCTGGCCCTGCACGAGGCGGCGGCCGGGCTCGGCGGCCGGTAGCGCGGGGGCCGGGGGCGCCGGGGGCGGTTCGCAGGCGGTGGGTGGCGGGTCGCGGGCGGGTCGCGGTGGCGAGCGCCGGTTCGCGGGCGCTTGGCGGGTGGCAGCGCGCGGGGCGGGTGCCCGGGCCAGACTGGAGGCGTGACCACCGCCCCGCACGCCGTCGACGCCTCCCTCCGGCCGGGCCCCGCCCAGCTGCGCCTGGCCGCCCTCGCCGAGCCCGTCTGCACCCGGTACGGGCTGGCGCTGGCCGGCGGGCACGCGCTGCGCGCCCACGGGGTCCCGGCCTGCCGGCAGGACGGACTCACCCTGGCCACCGGCGGCGCCGACCTGCCCGAGGTGGCCGCCGCGCTGACCGGGGCGTACCGCGCGGCGGGCGGCGGGGTCGCCGAGCGGCCCGGCACGCCGCGGCTGGAACAGCTGACCGTACGGCTGGCGCTGGGCGGGCGGACCCACTCGGTGGAGCTGCGGAAGGAGCCGCTCGGCCACCGGCCGGTCCGGCTGGACTTCGGCGCCCCGGAGGCGGACGGGCCCCCGCTGGTGCTGCCGGTGGTGGCCCTGGAGGACGCGGCCGCCCTCACCACCGCGCTGCTGGTCGACCGGGGCATGCCGCGGGACCTGATCGACGTGCACGCCCTCACCCGCAACTACCGTGAAGGGGAACTGCTCGCCCTGGCCGCCGAGTTGGACCCGGACTTCCAGCCGAGCGGGCTCGCCGACCGGCTGGAGACGCTGGCCGAGGCGGCGGACGGCCGGTTCCGTGCCCGCGGTGTCGAGGCCGGCGCCGTGGACGGGCTCAAGCGGTGGGCGCTGGCCTGGGCGCAGGACCTGCGGCTGGACCTGCTGGAGACCCGGGAGGCGGCGGACGGGCTGCACGACCCGTACCTGGAGGACGAGGAGTCCTGAGCCGCCCGGGCCGTGGCCCCACCCGTTCGGCGCAGCGACCGGACGACCTGTAAGGCTGAATCCGCGATCCCCGTCAGCCTGTTCGTTGAGCCGCACTCCGGAGGCGACCAGACTGGGGGACGAGCGCGGTAGCCCCGTGAATTTCGTCGCCCGACCCTCTCGCGGGCGGCGCCAGACCGGACCGGTGGCAGGACGCCGCCCGGGACTTCGGAGGCAGACGGACTTGAGCAAGCACATCACCCACTGGATCGGCGGCCGGTCGGTCGCCACCGCCGGTGCGGCGCCCCGCCGCGGCGACATCTTCGACCCGGCCACCGGCCAGGTCGCCGGCCAGGTCGACTTCGCCGGGATCGCCGAGGTCGACCAGGCCGTGGCCGCCGCCGCCTCGGCCTTCGCCGAGTGGCGCACCGCCTCGGTGGCCCGGCGCAGCACGGTGCTCTTCGCCTTCCGCGAGCTGCTGAACGCCCGCCGGGACGAGCTCGCCGAGATCATCGTGTCCGAGCACGGCAAGGTGCACTCGGACGCGCTGGGCGAGATCGCCCGCGGCCTGGAGGTCGTCGAGTACGCCTGCGGCATCCCGCAGCTGGTCAAGGGCGGCTTCACCGAGCAGGCCTCCACCGGCATCGACGTCTACTCGATCCGCCAGCCGCTCGGCCCGGTCGCGATCATCTCGCCGTTCAACTTCCCGGCCATGGTGCCGATGTGGTTCTTCCCGATCGCCATCGCGGCCGGCAACACCGTCGTGGTGAAGCCCTCCGAGAAGGACCCGTCCGCGGCCAACTTCCTGGCCGGGCTGTGGAAGGAGGCCGGCCTGCCGGACGGCGTCTTCAACGTTGTGCACGGCGACAAGGTGGCCGTCGACCGCCTGCTGGAGCACCCGGACGTCAAGTCCGTCAGCTTCGTCGGCTCCACCCCGATCGCCCGCTACGTGTACGAGACCGGCACCCGCTACGGCAAGCGCGTCCAGGCCCTCGGCGGCGCCAAGAACCACATGCTGGTGCTGCCCGACGCCGACCTCGACCTCGCCGCCGACGCCGCCGTCAACGCCGGCTTCGGCGCGGCCGGCGAGCGCTGCATGGCGGTCTCCGTCCTGGTCGCCGTCGACCCGATCGGCGACGAGCTGGTCGACAAGATCAAGCAGCGGATCGCCACCCTGAAGGTCGGCCCCGGCTGCAACGGCGACTCCGAGATGGGCCCGCTGGTCACCGGCCAGCACCGTGACAAGGTCACCTCCTACGTGGAGTCCGGCCTCGCCGACGGCGCCGAGCTCGCCGTGGACGGCCGCAAGCACCCGGTCACCGCCGAGGACAGGAACGGCAGCCCGACCGCCGACGGCTTCTGGCTCGGCCCCACGCTGTTCGACCACGTGAAGCCCGGCATGTCCGTCTACAACGACGAGATCTTCGGCCCGGTCCTCTCCGTCGTGCGCGTCGCCTCCTACGACGAGGGCCTGGCGCTCATCAACGCCAACCCGTACGGCAACGGGACCGCCCTCTTCACCAACGACGGCGGCGCGGCCCGGCGCTTCCAGTTCGAGGTGGAGGTCGGCATGGTCGGCATCAACGTGCCGATCCCGGTGCCGGTCGCCTACTACTCCTTCGGCGGCTGGAAGGCCTCGCTGTTCGGCGACGCCCACGCGTACGGCCCGGACGGCGTCCAGTTCTTCACCCGCGGCAAGGCCGTGACCCAGCGCTGGCTGGACCCCTCGCACGGGGGCATCAACCTCGGCTTCCCCACCAACAGCTGAGCCCGCAGGGCTCGCCGAGCTCTCGCACCGGGCAGGCCGGACCCCTCTCCCCGGGGTCCGGCCTGCCCCCTTTCGCAGGCCGTTTGCATCCGGACTCAGATGCGCGTACAGTTCTTCGAGCTGCCCGACAGGGAGCACCGGACACGCATCGGCGCGGACGGTCCTGAGGCGGCCAATCCCTTGAAACACCACTTCCGGTTCGTGCCGGTCGTTTCGCTTTTACGCGTCTCGGCTCGGTGCTTATTCGGCGTGCGCTGTTTATCGGATTGCGGCCGGATTCG
>NZ_JBHZCY010000147.1:0-22316 GCF_042786665.1 Kitasatospora sp. NPDC059146
GGACCTGGGCGACCGACAGCTCATAGCCACCTGCGCCTTTGCCGGCCCGGCCCCTGAGCGGGCCGGCGACCCGACCGTCGCCACCGAGCTCGCCCCGCGGACCCTGGCCCGCCGCCACCAGAGGCTCAGCGAGGAGATCGACGACCTGGACGCCCTCATCGCCCCGCTGGTCGCCGAGATCGCCCCGGACCTGCTCGCACTGAACGGGGTCGGCGCGGACGTCGCCGGACAACTGCTGGTCACCGCCGGGGACAACCCCGAACGCCTGCGCTCCGAGGCGGCGTTCGCCATGCTCTGCGGCGCCGCCCCGCTGCCGGCGTCCTCCGGCCGCACCCACCGCCACCGCCTCAACCGGGGCGGTGACCGGGCGGCCAACGCCGCCCTCTACCGCATCGTCCTGTGCCGACTGCGCTGGGACGAACGCACCAAGAACTACATGCGGCGCAGGACCACCGAAGGCCTCTCGAAGAAGGAGATCATCCGCTGCCTCAAGCGGTTCATCGCCCGAGAGATCTACCGAGTCCTGACCACGCCCAGCACACCGAGCACCACCACCGAGCAGCTCACCATCGCTGCTTGACATCCATAAGAGCATCCGCCTGCGGCCGTCTGCCGTCTGCCGACCGGCGGACGGCGGACGGCGGACGGCCGCAGACGGTCGGGCGTGCGGTGACGCGCGGGGCCCGCCGGTGAGGACCGGTGACGCTCAGGAGTGCCCGACGACCAGCCGCACCAGCGCGACGGCGTCCCGGAGGCTGAGGCCGGGGTGCGCGCGGCGCAGTTCCCGGACGGCCTTGACCTCGGCCGTGCGGGGGTCGATCCCGGCGTGGACCAGGACGTTGCGGGCCCAGTCCACCGGAGTGGGGGCGGCGGCCGGGACGAAGTCCTCGACGATCCGCAGGGCCCGGCGCAGGCCCGGCTGTTCGACCTGGTCGGCGGTGTCCAGGGCGGCGCGCAGGGCGGCCTTGAGCGGGTCGAGGCCGGCCGGCTGCGAGGGGCCGGGGAGGGGGACGAGCATGGTGGTACCTCTTTCTTCCTTCATTCGGGGTCAGTAGGCGCTCTTGGCCAGCCGCTTGCGCTCGCGTTCGGACAGGACGGAGCCGGACTCCTTGCGGGCCATCCGGCGCAGCAGGCCGGGGGCCAGCAGGAAGCCCGCCACCGCCCAGCACAGCAGCACGCCGGCGATCGGCAGGTGTTGCCAACTGCCGGACACTTCAAGGGTCTTGGCGCTGTCGGGCAGCAGGGCGGAGCGCACGCCCTGGGCGATCCAGCGCAGCGGGAAGAGGGAGCCGACGGTCTGGAGGGCGGTGGGCAGGTTGCGCAGCGGGGCGAAGGCGCCGGAGATGAACATCAGCCCGAGCATGGGCATCATGTACAGCGCGAGGGCCTCGCGGGCGGGGGGCAGCAGGGCGCCGATCGCGGCGCCCATCGGGACGACGGCGGCGGTGCCCAGCAGCAGGGTGAGGGCCAGGGTGAGCCACTGTCCGGGGGTGGCGGGCAGGTCGGCGTGCAGCAGCAGGGCGCCGCCGACCAGCAGCAGGAGGATGGAGGCGCCCATGGTCACCAGGACGAAGAGCGCCTTGGCGACCAGGTAGGCGGGCATCGCGCCGGGGACGCCGCGCAGGCGCAGCAGGGTGCCGTCCTCCCGGTCGCCGGAGAGGAACTGGGGGACGGTCATGAGGCCGAACATGAAGACGGTGGAGGCGATGCCGCCGGCCAGGCTGAGCTGGGTCAAAGCGTCTCCGGAGCCGGTGCCGCCGGAGCCGGAGCGCCAGTAGGAGATGGCGAGGAAGACCAGCGGGGTGGTCAGGTAGGAGTAGAAGTCCTTGCGGCTGCGCAGGAGTTGGCGCAGTTCGACGGCGCCGCGGCGCAGGCCGAGGACGTAGGGGTTCACGGGGGTCACGGCGTCTCCGCGGGTTCGGCGGGTTCGGCGGGTCGGGCGTCGCCGACCATGCCGAGGTAGGTGTCCTCCAGGCTGGGGCGGCGCACTTCCAGGTCGGGGATCGGTCCGCCGAGCCGCCGGTGCAGGTCCCAGACCGCCCGGGAGGGGTCGGCGGTGCGCAGGCTGCGCGGGGTGCCGTCGGGGTCGCTCCAGCGCACCTCGGACTCGGCCCGGGCGGCTTCGGCGAGTTCGGCGAGGGTGCCGCAGGCGGTGAGGCGGCCGGCCTGCAGGATGCCGATCCGGTCGGCCAGTTGCTGGGCCTCGGTGAGGTCGTGGGTGGTGAGCAGGATGGTGGTGGCGCGTTCGTCGCGCAGTTCGCGCAGCAGGGCGTGGAAGTCGCGGCGGGCCTCGGGGTCGAAGCCGGCGGTGGGTTCGTCGAGGAAGAGCAGGTCGGGGCGCCCGACCAGGCCGAGGGCCACGTCCAGGCGGCGGCGCTGTCCGCCGGAGAGGGTGGCGGCGGTGCGGTCGGCCTGGTCGGTGAGGCCGACCCGGGCCAGCAGTTCGGCGGGCGCGTAGGGGTCGGGGTAGTAGCGGGCCAGGTGGCCGAGCAGTTCGCCGACGCGCCAGCGGCCGTGGTCGCGGCTGGACTGCAGGACGATCCCGATCCGGGCGCGCCAGGCGGGGTCGTCGCGGGCCGGGTCCTGTCCGAGGACGGTGACCTGGCCGGCGGAGCGGCGGCGGTAGCCCTCCAGGATCTCGATGGTGGTGCTCTTGCCGGCGCCGTTGGGGCCGAGCAGGGCGAAGAGTTCGGAGCGTTCCACCCTGAGGTCCAGGCCGTCCAGGACGTCCCGGCTGCCGTAGCGCATCCGCAGTCCGGACGTCAGGATCGCCGCTTCTCCCCCGGGCCGTTCGTCTCCGGAGCGGTCGGCCGTGCCCGCCCGTGGCGTCGTCGTCCCGGTCATGTCCTTGCCTCCCCCGTGCACATGCCCGCCACGCTAGTACTTGCCCGGCGGGAAAGTAAATGCCAGGATCTCCGGTGCTGTCAGGAGCCTTTCGGGAACGGGGAGTTGGAGCACAAGGTGAGCGTTCACGGCATCGCCCCCGAGGACGCCCTCGCGTCCTTGCGCACCGCGCACCGGGCCCGGGCGGCGGCCCGGCGGCCCAATCCGCTGCCCCCCTGGTACCCGGCCACGGCCGCGGGCCTGTTCGGGGCGGGGTTCGCCGGGACCGGCGTCTCGGCCCTGCTGCCGGAGCGGCTGTGGCTCGCCACCGCCCTCGTGCAGCTGGCCGCGGCGCTGCTGCTGGTGGGCCACGTGGTGGTCAGCCACCGGGTCGAGCACCGGCCGGGCATCGTCCCCACCCTGTCGTACCCGGGCGCGGCGCTCCAGCTGCTGCCGCTGCTCGCGGCCGGGGCGCTGGCCCTGCCGTTCGGCCTGCCCGGGTTCCTGCTCGCCCTCGGCCTCACCGGCGGCCCGACCCACTTCCTGCTGCTGCGCCGCAAGCGGGCGACCGGGGCGGCCGGGACGGCCGGGACGGCCGGGACGGGCGCCGCGTGAGCACCGACCCGCCGCCGGAACCGGCCTTCGACGAGCTGATCCACCAGCCCACCCGGCTCGCCGTGGTCGCCTTCCTGTCCGGCTGCGCCGAGGCGGAGTTCCGCGCCGTACGGGAGGGCTGCGGGGTCTCGGAGTCGGCGCTGAGCAAGGTGGCCGCCACCCTGGAGGCCGCCTCCTACGTCAGGCTGCGCCGCGGCTACGTCGGCAAGCGCCCCCGCACCTGGCTGCGCCTGACCCCCGAGGGCCGCCGCGCCCTGGCCGCCCACCTCGCCGAACTCCAGCGCATCGCCGCCTCCGCCACCGCCCTCGGCGCCGCCCTGGAGCAGGCGGCGGCCGAGGGGTAGCCCGGGAGGGCCCGCGCATCCGGCTCACGGCTTCATGTCGTGCGCGGCGGCGGGCGCGCACTCGCACCACACCGCCTTCCCCACCCCGCCCGGGCGCGGGAAGTGCCCCCACTCGGCGGCCAGGGCCGCCACGAGCAGCAGCCCGCGCCCGCCCACAGCACCGGGGTCGGACTGCTGAGGCACCGGAGGCCGGTCACCGGCGTCGTGCACCTCGATGCGCAGCCGGGTGGCGTTCACGTCGAAGGACACCCAGATCAGCCGCCCCGGCATGCCCGAGTGGAGGACGGCGTTGCCCACCAGCTCCGAGGTGAGCAGCTCCCCGACCTCGCGGTAGCGGTCGCCGTCCGGCGCCGTGGCGAGCAGCTCGCGCAGCATCCGCCGCGCGAGCATCGGCGAGCGGCGCGAACGCGGGAACCAGCAGCCGCGGCCGGCGGGCGGGCTGACGGGCTCGTCGGTTTCAGGCATGGCGGAGCCACCTCCGGTGGGGTTGGGGGTCGAGATCGGGCGGGAACACCCGGTAACGGATCGAGGCATGGGGATGCCCGGCAGCAAGCTCGCAATGATCACTCTCTGTATCGCGCCTAGCTACGCCAGGTAGCATGCATCGACCTTAAGATCATCCGCAACGTTGCTTGAAGAAAAGATGCGAGAAGCTGGGGTTGCCTGCGCGGCTACTGTGAGCGCAGATTGACTGCTGATCAGAGGAGGCTGCGTGCAACCGGATCGCGTGGCGAGCGCGCCGTCCACCGTGCTGGGACGGCAGTTGGGCGAGGAACTGCGAGGCATGCGGGAGCGTGCGGGCCTGAGCACCAACGCGGTTGCCGAGGCGCTGGATTGCACCAAAGGCAAGATTTCGCGAATCGAGAACGGTCGCAGCCCCGTTCGGATTCCGGATCTCACTGCGATGCTCCGGCTGTACCGCGTCGATGAGCCGACCGTTCACGAGCGCCTTGCCGAGCTTGCTCGCACAGCCAACAAGCGGCGGCGCGGGAGCGGCTGGTGGAACGAGTACGGCGACGTGCTCGCGGACACCTACCGTGACTTCATTGCGCTGGAGGCCGTGGCGTCCTCCGTGCGCACCTTCCAAAGCCAGATGATCCCGGCGCTGTTGCAGACTCCGGACTACGCACGCGCGCTCACTTCGGCAGGTCGCCGCTGGAAGCGGCCGGAGGAGGTCGAGCAATTCGTGACCGTTCGATTGAAGCGACAGGAGCGATTGACCGCCGATCCGCCACTGTCCCTGTCGGTCGTGCTGGCCGAGGGCGCTCTGCGCCAACAGGTCGGCGGACCCGCCGTCCTGCGGGAGCAGCTCGCACACTTGGCGAATGCGGCGTCCATGCCCAATGTGACGATCCGGGTGGTTCCGTTCAGCGTCGGCGCGCACGCCAGCATGGCGGGGCCCTATGTGATCCTCGGATTCCCCTCCGAGGCCGCCATGGACGTCGTCCTGCTGGACAACCCTTCGGGATCCATGTGGCTCGAGGGCGCGACGGAGGTGGAGGGGTATTCGGAGCTTTGGGACGATGTCTGCACCAAGGCACTACCAGCTGCGGAATCCCTGCAACTGATCACCTCTATCAAGGATCTCGGCACATGAGGCACATACCCGACTTCTCCACCGCCGCTTGGCGGAAGAGCTCGTTCAGCGGCCCCGACAACGAGTGCGTCGAAGTCGCCGACGGGTTCCCGGGGGTGCTTCCCGTCCGTGACTCCAAGGACCCCCAGGGGCCTTCCCTCCTCTTCACCGCCGACGCCTGGACCGCCTTCATCGGCGCTGTCCGCGCAGGAGACTTCCCGGCGTAGGAAGTCGGCCGGGCCGACTTCCTGTGCAGAGGGCCGGACGATGCCGTCGCTGCTTCGGCCGGCCGAAGCAGCGACGGGGCACAGGGGTGGGTACTGTCCGGCGGCCCGGGCGGCGGGGCGGCCGGGGGCTGTCGGTGGGAGGGAATATCGTCCGTCTTCGTCGAGGGTGTCGATCCGCGCGGGCGCCGTTCGACCTTGGGGTGGAGAGGGTCGGAAAGGCGGCCCCCCGTCGAAGGAGGTTTGTGATGGCGAAGTACATGCTGATCATGCGGGGCACGGACGAGTCCATGGCCAAGATGATGGAGACGCCCTTCGAGGAGATGCTGGAGACCGTGGGGCGCTTCAACGAGGAGCTGATCCGGGCCGGCGTGCTGGTGGCCGCCGAGGGGCTGGACGACCCGTCGCAGGGCGTGGTGGTCGACTTCGACGGGGAGGCGCCGGTGGTCACCGACGGCCCGTACGGGGAGACGAAGGAGCTGTTCGGCGGCTTCTACCTGATCGACGTGGCCTCGAAGGAGGAGGCCGTGGAGTGGGCCAAGCGGCTGCCGGCCCTCCCCGGTTCCAAGTGCGAGGTGCGCCGGGTGCCCGGCATCGAGGAGTTCCCGCAGGACAACGAGTGGATCGTCAAGGAGCGGGCCTGGCGCGAGCGGACCGGCCAGCTCTGATGCCCGCAGCCACCGACGGCCCGCCGGGCACCGAGGACGCCCGGCGGGCCGTCGAGGCCGTGTGGCGGATCGAGTCCGCCCGGATCGTGGGCGCGCTGGCCCGCTACACCGGGGACTTCGCCCTGGCCGAGGACGTCGCCCAGGAGGCGCTGGCCGAGGCCCTGGTCTCCTGGGCGCGCGACGGCGCCCCGGCCGACCCGGTGGGCTGGCTGCTGGCCTGCGCCCGGCGCCGGGCCATCGACGCCTTCCGCCGCGCCTCGGCCCTGGACGAGCGCTACACCGCGCTCGCCGGCGGCCTGGCCGAGGGCCAGTTCAGCGCCGGCTCGGCGGCCGGGCCCGCACCGGCGCCGGACCTGCCGTTCGACCCGGACCGGGTCGACGACGACGTCCTCGCCCTGATGTTCACCGCCTGCCACCCGGTGCTCTCCCCCGAGGCCCGGGTGGCGCTCACCCTGCGGGTGGTCGGCGGCCTGTCCAGCGAGGAGATCGCCCGGGCGTTCCTGGTGCCGGTGCCCACCGTGCAGGCCCGGATCACCCGCGCCAAGAAGACCATCGCCGCCGCGCACGTGCCCTTCGAGCTGCCGCCGCGGCGGCAGCGGCGCGAGCGCCTGGGCGCCGTCCTGAGCGTCCTGTACGTGGTCTTCACCGAGGGCTCGACGGCCACCTCCGGCACCGACCTGCTGCGCCCCGACCTCGCCTACGAGGCGCTGCGGCTGGCCCGGACCCTGGCCGCCCTGCTGCCCGACGAACCCGAGGTGCACGGGCAGCTCGCCCTGTTCGAGCTCACCGCCTCGCGCTTCCCGGCCCGCACCGGCCCGGACGGGGAGGCGGTGCTCCTGGAGGACCAGGACCGGCGCCGCTGGGACCACTCGGCGATCCGCCGCGGCCTGGCGGCCCTGGGCCGGGCCGCCGCCCTCGGGCGGGGCCTGGGCCCGTACGGCCTCCAGGCGGCGATCGCCGCCTGCCACGCGGCGGCGCCCGGCGTGGCCGACACCGACTGGGAACGGATCGTGCTGCTCTACGAGGCGCTCGGCCGGGTGGCGCCGTCCCCGGTGGTCGAACTCAACCGGGCGGTGGCCGTCGCGATGGCCGAGGGGCCGGGGCCCGCGCTCACCCTGGTCGACGACCTGGCCGTCTCCGGGCGCCTGGCCGGCTCCCACCTGCTGCCGGGCGTGCGCGGCGAACTGCTGACCCGCCTGGGGCGCACCGGCGAGGCCCGGGCGGAGCTGGAGCTCGCGGCCCGGCTGTGCCGCAACGCCCGCGAGCGGGCGGTGCTGCTGCGCAAGGCGGCCGCGCTCGACGGCGCGGGCTGACTCCGCAAGCCGACTCCGCGGGGTGACTGCACGGGCTGACTGCGCAGGGTGACCGGACGTACGGCCCGGCGTCCGAGCTGCGGACGCGGGGCCGTACGGACCGGCCGTTCAGCCGTTCAGCACTGGGGCCGGCGGCCGTGGTTGGCCCCGCGCTTGGCCCGGGCCTTCTTCTTGCGGCGGCGCTTCGACGACATGGCGACTCCTCTCGCAACCGGCCCCCTGATCCCCCGGCCTTCCACCGTTCCACACCCGGGCCGCCCCGGCCCGTCGAAGGAGCCCGACGCCCCGGGCCCCGCGCCCCGGGACCGGGTCAGGCCCGGCCCGCCAGGGCGGCGCGCCAGGCGGGGCTGTCCACGTAGTGGTTGTCGAAGCGCTCGGCGGAGGCGGCGATCGCCCCCGGGTCGGCCTCGCCGCGCATGACGGTCCCCAGCAGGCGCAGGTAGTCGAAGCGGTCCATGCCGGGGGCGAACACGAACAGCACGTCGGCCTCGGAGCCCGGGGCGGCGGCGAAGGCGTGCGGGGTGTGCGGGGGCACGGCCAGGAAGTCGCCCGCGTCCAGGACGGTGACCTCCTCGCCGACCAGGACCCGCAGCGAGCCGCTGATCACGAAGAACAGCTCCGTCGCCCGGGTGTGCAAGTGCGCCGGGGCCCCGACCGCGCCCCGGGCGAAGGCGGAGCGGTAGACGGTGAAGCCGCCCTCGCCGGGGGCCGTCTCGGCGAGCAGGGTCATGGTGGCGCTCGGGTCGGCGCAGGTCTCGGCCTCACCGTGGCGGGCCAGGACCGGGGCGGTGGCGGGGATGGCAGCGGGGGCGGTGTTCTCCGTCGTCGTCATGGGACCAGCCTAGGAGCGGAAAGACCCACGATCATGGGGCAATCGAGCACCGTTTCCATGGGTCAATCGGATCCGGCAGGTGCGCCCGCGCGACGGCACGGGGCCTTCCTCGGGCCGCCAACCCCCCTACGGCACGGGGACTTTAGGGTGGACGCCATGAAGCCCGCCCTGGTACTCGCCGCCGCCCTGGCCCTGTCCGCGGCCGCCGCTCCCACCGCCACCGCCGCCACCCCGGCCGCACCGGCCGCACCGGCCGACAAGGCCGCCGCCGCCGATCCGCCGGAGCGCTTCCGGCACCAGGCCCTCGCCTGGGGCCTGTGCCAGGATCCGGAGTTGGCCGCCGCCGGCGCCGAGTGCGCCACGCTCACCGTCCCGCTGGACTACCGCGCGCCCGAGGGCCGCACCCTGCCCCTCGCCGTCTCCCGGATCCGCTCCGCCGACCCCGCCGCCCGGCACGGCGTCCTGCTGTCCAACCCGGGCGGCCCCGGCGAGCGCGCACTGGCCCTGCCGGTCGCGCTGCGCGACCGGCTGGCCCCGGCCACGGCCGCCGCCTACGACCTGATCGGGATGGACCCGCGCGGGGTGGGTGCCAGCGGCGGCCTCGACTGCGGCCTGAACCACGGCACTTGGCTGCGCTCGGCGGGCAGCGGCGCGGCCGGCTTCCGGGAGAGCTGGCGCCTGGCGAAGGCGGACGCCGACGCCTGCCTGGACAAGTACCCGGACCTGCTGCCGCACCTGACCACCCGCAACACCGCGCGCGACCTGGACGTGCTGCGATCGGCCCTGGGCGAGCCGCGCGCCTCCTTCTTCGGCCAGTCCTACGGCGCGCTGCTGGGCGCGGTGTACGCGCAGCTGTACCCGGGCCGGGTGGACCGCCTGGTGCTGGACAGCGCGCCGGACCCGGACCGGTACGGGGTCCGGACGCTCCAGGACATGGGGGCCGCCAACGAGCGGGCGCTGGACGACTTCGCCGCCTGGGCCGCGCCCCGCGACGGCCGGTACCGGCTGGGCGCGACGGCGGCGGCGGTGCGCGCCACCGTGCAGGGCCTGGTCCGGCGCGCCGAGGCGGCGCCGATCGGCATCGACGGGTTCCGCCTCGACGGCGCCCTGCTGCCGTTCCTGCTCACCGTCTGCCAGGGCGACGACCGCGACAGCGCCGACTACGCGGACGTGCTGCGCCAGTTGCTGGACGCCGCCGACGGCAGGCCGGTGCAGGCGAGCCCGACCCTGCACGCGCTGCTGACGGCCGTCCTGGCGCCCGACCCGCAGGCCGGCGCCGACCTCGCCGCCACGATCGGCTACCTGTGCGACGACGTGGCGATGCCGCGCTCCCCCGGGTGGTACGCGGCCGCCGTCGAACGCTCCCGCGCCACCCGGCCCCTCTTCGGACCGGTGTTCAACGGGCCGACGCCGTGCGCGAGTTGGCCGACCGACCCGCAGGAGCCGTTCGTCCAGGTGCGCAACGCGGTGCCCGCCCTGCAGATCCAGTCCACCGGCGACACCCACGCCCCCTACGCCGGCGCCCTGGCCCTGCACGCCCGGCTGTCCGCCTCCCGGCTGCTGACCGTCCCCGGCCGGATCCACACCGTCCTCCTCAACGGCTACAGCCCCTGCGCCCAGCGCGCCGTGGACGCCTACCTGTCCACCGGCGTACTGCCGCCGGCCGACGCCACCTGCTGACGGCAAGGGGCGCCGGGGCCGCCGGGCTGCCGGGGCGCCGGCCGCCCCGGCGGCCCTCACGTCACTGGCCCACGCGGCCGTCCACGCACTCGCGCAGCAGGTCGGCGTGGCCGCAGTGGCGGGCGTACTCCTCGATGCGGTGCACCTGGACCTCCCGGACCGACAGCCGCTGCTTGCCGAGGCGCTCGCCGAGGTCCGGATGGGCGGCCAACGCGGCGTCCAGGGCGGCCTGTTCGCGCTCCAGGTCGCGCCAGGCGGCCTCGACCAGGGCCGGGTCGGGGAGCGCCCCGTCGAAGTCGGCGTCGCGGGCGCCGTAGAGCTTGGGCTGCGGCTCGCCCTCGCGGATCCAGTTGTGCCAGTCGCGTTCCACCTCGGCCAGGTGGCGCACCAGGCCGAGCAGCGACATGGTCGAGGGCGGCACCGAGCGCCGGGCGAGCTGCTCGGCGTCCAGGCCCTCGCACTTCATCCGCAGGGTGAGGCGGTAGTTGACCAGGTAGTCCTCAAGGGTGGCGGCCTCGCCGTCCGGGGCGGGGCCTTCACTGTTGCGCGGATCGTCGGCCGGGTCGGCCCACATGTCGGGGTAGACGGTGGCCTGGGTCCATCGCTCGGGTCGCTCGCTCATCCCCGCATGATCGCCCGCAACCACCTCGCCCTTCAACCGAGTTAACGCGCCACCCGGCCACCCTGCCACCCTGCCGCCCTGCCCGGTTGACGATCGCGGTGCCGCCGGCCCGGACGGTGGAGGCGGCGGAGCGCCGACTCCGGCCAAGCGCCGGCCCCGGTGGGAGCCAACTCCGGCGAGCGCCAGCCCCGGTGGGCGTCAGCCCCGGTGGGCGTCGGCTGCCGCCCGCAGGAAGCCGAGGAAGCCGGCCACCGCGGGCGGCACCCGCTGCCCCCGGCGGGTGGCGGTGCAGACGTGGCGCACGGGGGTGTCCTGGGGGTGGAGGGGGACCAGGGCGATGTCGGGGCGGGCGGCGCGGGCGGCCAGGGCGGGGATGAGGGTGGGGCCCAACCCCGCGGCGACCAGGCCGAGTTTGGCGGCCCAGGCGCCGACGGCGTACTCGATGCGGGGCTGGAAGCCGCTGCGCAGGCAGGCGGCGAGCAGGGTGGATCCGGGGTCGCGGCGGGCGGCGATCCAGGGTTCGTCGGCGAGTTCGGCCAGCCGCAGGCGGCGCCGGCCGGCGAGCCGGTGGCCGCGCGGGAGGGCGACCAGGACGGGGTCGGCGAGCAGCGGGTGCAGCTCGAACTGGTCGGTGTCGTAGGCGTCCTGGGGGTCCTCGGCGTAGGAGGCGACCACGGCGAGGTCGATGGTGGCCTCGGCGAGGCGCTCCAGCAGCTGGGCGCTGAGGCCTTCGGTGAGGGTGGTCTCGACCTGCGGGTGGGCGGTGCGGAAGGCGGCGAGGGCGGCGGGGACGAGTTCGGCGTTGGCGCTGTCGAAGGCGCCCGCCCGCAGGCGTCCGGCGTCGAGTTCGGTGAGGGCGACGAGGTCGCGGCGGGTGGTGTCGAGGCGTTCCAGCAGGGCCTCGGCGTGCGGGAGCAGGGCGCGGCCGTGTTCGGTCAGCCGGACCCCGCGGGCCAGGCGGTCGAACAGCGGGGCACCCAACTCGGCTTCCAGGGTGGCGATCTGGCGGGAGACCGCGGACTGGGTGAAGCCCAGGCGCTCGCCGGCGGCGGTGAAGGAGCCCAGGTGGGCGACGGTGCGGAAGACGTCCAGCCAAGCCATGTCCATTGCGCATGAGTACCATGCGAGACATTCGTTTGTCGCCTGGCTCGGGGCTGCCTAGCGTGGGGGCCATGGAAAAGATCGCCTTTCTGGGCCTGGGCCGGATGGGGCTGCCGATGGCCCGTCGCCTGGCCGCCGCCGGCTACCCGTTGACGGTGTGGAACCGCACTCCCGGCCGCGCCGACGGCCTGACCGAGGCCGCCGACCCGGCCGGGGCGGTGGCCGGGGCCGGCATCGTCGTCACGATGCTCTCCGACCCGCAGGCCGCCGCCGAGGTCGCCGGGCGCTTCACCGCCGCGCTGGCCCCCGGCACCCTGTGGATCGACATGTCCTCGATCGGCCCGCGCGCCCTCGCCGGGCTGCGGGAGCGACTGCCGGAGGGCGTGGCCCTGGTGGACGCCCCGGTGCTGGGCAGCGTCGGCCCGGCCGCCCGCGGCGAGCTGACCGTCTACGCGGGCGGCGAGGACGCCGACCTGGAGCGCGCCGAGCCGGTGCTGTCCCGCCTGGGCCGGGTGCGGCGCTGCGGGGGCCCCGGTGCGGGGGCGGCGTTGAAGGTGGTGGTGATGGGCGCGATCGTCACCTCGGTCGCCGTCCTGGACGAAGTGCTGTCGGTGGCGGGCGAGTTGGGTGTGCCGCAGGAGCAGGCGCTGGAGGTGCTGGCGGCCGGGCCGCTCGCGGGGGTGGTGGCCCGGGCGCGCAGCGCGGAGTCGGACTTCCCGGTGCGGCTGGCCGCCAAGGACCTCGCCCTGGCGGGCGGCGGCCCGCTGCTGGCGGCGGCCCGTCAGGCGCTGCTGGCGGACCCGTCGATCGCGGACCGGGACCTGTCGGCGGTGGTGCGGGCGCTGCGGGAGGACTGACGCCCGCCGCCGTGGAGGGCGGGCCTGCGGCTCGGAGGAACGTCCAGCGCCGCCCCGCCCGCGGCGCGGCCGGCTTGGTGCCGCCGCCGATGGCCGGGCGCGCGCGCCGTCCGGTGTAGTGGGGGGCGTCCGCCGCGACCACCGATGAAGGGCGCCCCTTGTCCGCTCGCACCGCCGTGCAAGGCGTCGTCCGACTCGCCGGGCCCCGGCTGCCCCTGGTGTCCTTCCTCGCCCGGCTGCCCGCCGCGCTGTGCCCGACCGGGACGCTGCTGATGGTGACCGCGCTGGACGGGGTGGGCCGCGGCGGGGTGGTGGCGGGCCTGCTGTGGGGCGGGCAGGCGGTGGGCGGGCCGCTGCTGGGCCGGCTGGCCGACCGGCGCGGCCACCGTCCGGTGATCCTGGCGGCGTCGCTGGCCAACGCGCTGCTGACGGCCGCCCTGGTGGTGGCCTCGGTCGGCGCCCTGGCGCCGGCGGTGCAGGCCGGGTGCGCGGCGCTGGCGGGTTTCACCGTGCCGCAGATCGGGCCGCTGTCGCGGACCCGCTGGATCGCGCTGGCGGGCGGGCGCCGTGACGGCCACGAACTGGTCGGCCCGGCGCTGGCCTTCGACGCGGTGGTGGACGAGACGAGTTTCGTGGCCGGCCCCGCCCTGGTCGGGGTGCTGGCCTGGGCGGTGCACCCGGCGGCGGGCCTGGTGTGCGCGGCGGTGCTGATGGCGGTGTTCGGCACGGTGTTCGCGCTGCACCCGACGGCCCCGGCGCCGGCGCCCGCGGTGGCAGCGGCGCCCACGGCGGCGGGGCGCACGGCGGCGGGGCGGGTGCTGTCCGGGCCGCTGCTGGTGCTGATCGCCGTGACGGTGCTGCAGGGCGTGGTGTTCGGCGCCGCCAACACCGGGGTGCAGTACCTGGCCCGGGGGGACGCGGGCGTCGGCGGCCTGGTCTGGTCGGCGATGGGGGTGAGCAGCGCGGCGGCCGGGGTCCTGCTGGCCTCGTTCGCGGAGCGTTTCGACCTCACCGCGCGGCTGCGCACGGCGGTGGCGGCGCAGGCGGTGCTGCTGCTGGGGCTGCTGCCGGTGGACGGGGTGGCGGGTGCGGCGGTGGCGGTGGGGGCGGTGGGGTTCGCGGTGGCGCCGGCGCTGATCGCGGTGTTCGGCCTGGTGGAGCGGGTCGCGCCGGCGGGCCGGATGGCGGAGGCGATGACGCTGCTGGGCAGCGGGCTGATCGCGGGGCAGGGGCTGGCGGTGACGGGGGTGGGGCCGCTGGTCGGCGCGCACGGGCCCCTCGCGGCGTTCGCGCCGGCCTGTGCGGCCGGGGCGCTGGCCCTGCTGCTGGTGCTGGCGCTGGTGCGGCTGCGGCGGTTCCCGCCGGCCCGGCCGGCGCCGGCCCCGGCGCTCGCGGCGGCGGCCGCGTCCTCCTGAGGCCCGCGTCCTCCTGAGGCCCGGGGCCTCCTGACGCCCGAACGCTCCCGAGTCCCCGGGGCCGTCAACCGCGGGCCTCCCCCGGTTCCACCCGGGGGCCGGTCAACCACCGCCTCCCCGTTCACCCGATCAGGGGGGCTGGTGTGCGGGCCCGGGGGCGTGGGCCGTAGCGTCGTGGCGGCGGACGGCAACGGCCCGGGGAGGCGGCACGCGTGCAGGTCATGAGGGTTGGGCGGGGCGTGGCGGCGCTGGCGGCGGTGGTGCTGGCGGCGTCGGCGTGCGGGGCTCCCCCCTCCGGGGGCGGCCCGGACGGCGCCGCCCGGGCCGGCCGGGCGCCGCGCGCGGACGCGGGCGGCGGGGCCGCGCCGGATCCGCAGGGCCGTCCGCTGGCGCTGGTCTACCGGGGCCCGGCGGCCTGCGAGGGCTGCCCGGAGGCGGCGCACGACCTGCTGGAGCACGACGGCTTCGCGGTGCGCTACATCGGGCCCGAGGAGGAGGTCCGCTTCGGCCCGGACGCGCTGTCCGGCGCGGCGCTGTACGTGCAGCCGGGCGGCACCAACGGGCAGGAGGTGTCCACCGCCTGGCGCCTGCTGCAGCAGGACCCGGGCTTCTCCCCCGAGCTGGTGCGCGCCTACGTGCGCGGCGGCGGGCACTACCTGGGGCTGTGCATGGGCGGCTACCTGGCCGGCCACGACCCCGGCTACGGCCTCCTGCCGGGCGACTCCGGGCAGTACATCAGCTCCGGGGGCGCCACCGTCACCGACGAGCAGGACCACCTGGTCGACGTCTCCTGGCGCGGGCGGCCGCAGCGGATGTACTTCCAGGACGGCCCGTACTTCGACCTGGAGGGCCCGGGCGCCCAGGTGCTGGCCCGCTACACCAACGACCGGGCCGCGGCCGCCGTCGCCCCGTACGGCTCGGGCCGGGTGGCGGTCAGCGGCCCGCACCCGGAGGCCCCGGCCGAGTGGTACCGCGACTACGGCCTCTCCGACGAGTCCCCGGCCGGCCTGGCCCTGGGCGGGGACCTGGTGCACACCCTGCTGGGCACGGCGCCGAAGTCCTGACGCCCCGGGCCCGGCCTGACCCTGACCCACCCCTGAGTCAACGGGCTGCACTCCACGGTGCACCGCCTGGCCTTCGGCCCCGAACAGGACCACTACCGCTCCATCGGCGGCTACCACTGCTGGTTCGCCGTCCACGACTCGACGCTCGCCCGCGAACTGGACAGCTGGTTCGTCAACTTGACCCGAGCTTGAAGGGACCGGGCCTGTGGGTAGGGCGCGGCTGGCTGTCGCGTGGCCTCCCACGTCTGAGCCACCTGGGTTGCGGTGGCTGGGACGCGTGACTCACGCCCCGCGGTCCACACGGTCTCGCCTTTGCGGGCGATGTTGTGGGACGCGTTTGTATCCGCGTGCAGGACGGTCCCGCAGGACCGGCAGGCGAACGTTGCCTGGTCGACGCGGTTCTTCCGGTCGATGTGGTGGCACTGGGAGCATTCCTGGCTGGTGTACGCCGGATCGACGTACACCAGCGGCACCCCGGCCCGCTTCGCCTTGTACGCGATATACCGGCCGAGCTGGTGGAAGCCCCACGAGTGCAACTGGGTCCGCTGGTCCTTGCGGAGCCGTACCCGACTGCGGATGCCCGTCAGATCTTCCAGGGCGATACCGAAGCCGGTGCGTTCAGCGGCAGTAACAATGGTCTTGGAGACGATGTGATTGACGTTGGCGGTGTGCCGGGCTTCCTTCCGCGACCGCTTCTTGAGGAGGCGCTTGGCGGACTTTGTGCCCTTGGCCTGCAACTTGCGCCGCAGGTCGAGCTGGCGCTTACGGTGCCGGTTCAGGCCGCGTCCGGCGGCCCGGTAGCCGGTGCTGATGGTGGCGATGTCGGCGATGCCGAGGCCCACTCCGATGAAGGCGGCCGGGCTCTGGTTGAGCGGCTTCTCCGGTACCTCACAGGTGGCGATCAGGTAGAACTCGCCGTCGCGCTCGATGAGATCGGACTCGCCCCTGCGGTGCTCGCGGAGCATCGTGAGCGCGTCGGGCGAGCACGCGAATCGCACACCCTTGAGCCGTCCGGCCATTGTCCAGATGCTGACGGTCCGATGGTCCAGCTGCCAGCTCAAACACCTGTCGTCATACGGCTGTGCGGCCTCGGCCCGGAACGTGATCGGCTTCGACTCCGCCTTGACCCGTCGTTCGGAGCCCGGCCTGCCGAGGTTCCCGGCGCGGATGTTGGCCTTCAACGTGGTGTAGGCGTCACGGGTCTTCTTGATGACGTGCTGGGCGGCCTGCGCCCCCAGCCCTATCGCCTTCAATCCGGCGTAGGTGTGCTTGCGGAGCTCGTACTCACGCGGGACCCCGCGCTCGAACGCAACCGCCGACACCCAGCACGCGGCCTCGTTGACCGCGCGCAGGGTCGAACGCAGCGCGGTGGCCTGGTCAGCCTCCGGCACCAGCTTCACCCGCACCACGATCTTCATGCCCGAGAACATAACCTGACCCACTGACAACAGGCGCCCCCGACAGCGCCCTGATGATCCGCCTGCGCGCCGCCTCGATGCGCTGGATGGGCCGCTGGCCGCTGCGCGCCGTCCTGGCCGCCCAGTTCGCCAAGGCCGGCGACATCGCCCTGCCCGACTACCCGCTGCCCGCCCGTGCCGCCTGAGGTGCGCCCCTGGGGGCTTGCACCTCACGCGGCGTCAGAAGGGATGCTCGTGCCATGCCCTCCTCCGAACAGACCTGGAAGGTCGGCCCGCTCGCCGAGGCGAGCGGACTGACCGTACGCACCCTCCACCACTGGGACCAGCTCGGCCTGCTCTGCCCCTCCCGGCGCACCGCCTCCGGCCACCGCGCCTACACCGAGCAGGACGTCGTGCGGCTCTACCAGATCCTCGCCCTGCGCCGCCTGGGCCTGGGCCTGGAGACCATCGCCACCTGCCTGGACGCCGGCGTGGACGTGCGGCGCCTGGTGCGCGAGCACCTGGCCGCCACCGAGGCCTCCCTGGCGGCGCTGCGGGAGCTGCGCGAGCGCCTGGGCCACCTGGACGGCGAGCTCGCCGCCGCACGCGAGCCCGGCACCGAGGACCTGCTGCGCCTGGTGCGGGCCGCCGGCGCCACCCGGCCCGCCGCCGACGAGGCCCTGCGCCGCCACCTCGACGAGGACCAGCTGCACGCCCTCGCCGACCACGCGGCCGCCCTCGGCCCGGCCGCCCACTACCTGCTGGAGGTCGAGTGGCCCCAGCTCTACCGCCGCGCCGAGGCCCTGCGCGCCGCCGGCACCGACCCGGCCGACCCCCGGGTGCGCCGCATCGCCGCCCGCCTCGACGAGCTCTCCCGGCTGTTCAGCGGCGGCGACACCACGCTGTCCGCCGCCGTGCGCACCGCCTGGTGCGAGGACCCGGCCGCCCTGTCCGGCGACCCCGCCGCCCCCGCCGACGCCTGGGCCGACCTGCGCACCTTCCTCGACCGGGCCCGGGAGGCGTCATGATGCCCCGCCGGGTGCGGCTGCGCGTCGCCCTGCTGAGCACCCTGCCCGTCCTGGCGGTGACCGTCCTGGCGCTGTTCCCGCTGGCCCTGGCCGGCCTGCTGCCCTGGTCGGTGCCGCCGGCCGTGCTGCTGGCCCAGGGCGTCCAGGCCTGGCTGGTCCTGCACCGCCTGGGCCGCCCGGCCGACGGGTCCTGAGCGCTACCTGGCGCGCGGCTGGTTGAAGCGCAGCATGTTGCCCGCCGGGTCGCGGAAGGCGCAGTCGCGCACACCGTAGGGCTGGTCCATCGGCTCCTGGAGGACCTCGGCGCCGGCGGCGCGGATGCGCTCGAAGGTGGCGTCGCAGTCGTCGGTGCGGAAGATGACGCCGCGCAGCAGCCCCTTGGCGAGGAGTTCGGCGGCGGCCCGGCGGTCGTCCTCGGAGGCGTGCGGGTCGGCCAGCGGGGGTTCCAGGACGATCTCCACCCCGGGCTGCTCGGGCGAGCCGACGGTGACCCAGCGCATGCCCTCGAAGCCGACGTCGTTGCGCACCTCGAAGCCGAGGACGTCGCGGTAGAAGGCGAGCGCCTTGTCGTGGTCGTCGACGGCGATGAAGCACTGCGCGAGTTCGATGCTCATGCACGTCAACTTACGGGAGAGGGGCCGCTCTTCGCCTCAGGTGCGGCGCGCGGGGCGGGTGCGGATCTTGGCGATGCAGGCGGGGATGGGCTCGCCGTCGGCGTGGTCGCGGGAGCGGTAGGCGCTGGGGCTCTCGCCGACCAGTTCGGTGAAGCGGCTGCTGAAGGAGCCGAGCGAGGTGCAGCCCACCGCCATGCACACCTCGGTGACGCTGAGGTCGCCGCGCCGCAGCAGCGCCTTGGCCCGTTCGATCCGGCGGGTCATGAGGTAGCTGTACGGGGTCTCGCCGTAGGCGGTGCGGAAGCTGCGCGAGAAGTGGCCGGGCGACATCAGCGCGGTGCGGGCCAGGGCGGGCACGTCCAGCGGCTGGTCGTACTCGCGGTCCATCCGGTCGCGGGCCCGGCGCAGCCGGACGAGGTCTTCGAGGGGTACGCGGGTGGGCACGGCAGCCACCGTACCGGGCCGCTCGGACACCCTGCCCCGCCCGGCGCGCGCCCGGTAACCGGGCGGTGGCGCCGGGCGGGCCGGCCGCCACCGCGGCGAGGTGCGTGCCCCGACGCCGCGGACCCGGCGGGGATCCGGGGGACAGGCGTCAGGCGGTGCGCGGGCCGCGGGCGAGCAGCGGGGCACCGCCGTCGTGCGGCAGGACGACGAGGTAGCGCCAGGGGCCGTCCTCGGCCACGGCCAGCGAGAGGGTCTGCGCCTCGAAGGCCGCGGCGGCGGGGGCGGCGCCCTCGGTCAGTTCGTCGAGGCGGGCGTGCGACGCCAGGAAGTCCGCGGGGCCGTTGAACCACTTGGGGACGGGCGCGCCGCGGCGCAGCGCGGCCAGCAGGTCCGCGCGCAGCGGCCCCTCGGCGGCGTCCAGGACGCGTTCGTGCAGGCGTTCCTGGACGCCGGGGCGGGTCGGGGCGGCGGCGGCGAGGTGCCGGCAGCGCGGGCAGAACCGGGCGCCGACGCGCACGCCGAACGGGTGGCGGTAGCGGACGATGGTGCGTGGCTGTTCCTGGCACAGTGTCCGGTCGTCGCCGACCGCGGCGTGCTCCGGTTCGTCCGGTTCGCCCTCGACGGTGCAGGCCCCGAAGGTGGCGGGTTGCCGGGCGGTGGCGAAGGACCAGCCGGTGGGCGTGTCGGTGTTCATGCGCGCGACCCTGCCACGGCGGCGGGGGCGCGGGCATCCGCTTTTCCGTGGCACCCGGCCCCCGGCTGCGGGTCCCGGCGGCGGCGATCTAGGGTGGCCGCATGATCTCCTCTCCGATATCCGGCCCGATATCCGACCCCGCCGAGGCGCTGCGGGTGCTGCTGGAGGGCAATGCCCGTTTCGTCGGCGGCAGCCCCGAGCACCCCAACCAGGACGCCGGGAGGCGGGCCGCGCTGGGGGCGGCGCAGAAGCCGTTCGCGGTGCTGTTCGGCTGTTCCGACTCCCGGCTGGCCGCCGAGATCATCTTCGACCGGGGCCTGGGTGACCTGTTCGTGGTGCGCACCGCCGGTCATGTGACCGGTGCGGAGGCGCTGGGCAGCATCGAGTACGGGGCGGCGGTGCTGGACTGCCCGCTGGTGGTGGTGCTCGGGCACGACTCGTGCGGCGCGGTGGCGGCGGCGCTGGACTCCCTGGAGCAGGGCAGGCTGCCCGGCGGCTTCGTGCGGGACGTGGTGGAGCGGGTGACGCCGAGCGTGCTGTCGGCGAAGGCGGCGGGCATCGAGGACCCGGACGCGATCGTGGACGAGCACATCCGCCAGACGGTGGACCTGCTGCTGGAGCGCTCGCAGTTGCTGGCCGCCCGGGTCGCCGAGGGGCGGGCCGCGGTGGTGGGCCTGTCGTACCGGCTGACCGACGGCCAGGCCCGTACGGTCGCCGTCCGCGGCCTGGGCTGACCCCCGGCGCCGCGTGCTGCGGGTGCGGGAACGCGGTGTCCGATCCCCGCCAGCGCCGGGGCGCGGGCGGGGGCAGAGTCGGTGTCCGGTCGCGGACCGTCCGGTCCGGGCCACCGACTCATCCGATGCGAGGACGGCTCTTCCCGTGCACAAGGTCACCGATCTCAAGGTTCTCTACTTCGGCACCCCGGTGGTGCTGATCGGCTCGCGCAACGAGGACGGCAGCGCCAACCTGGCGCCGATGTCCTCGGCCTGGTGGCTGGGGCAGACCTGCGTGCTGGGGCTGGGCAACAGCTCCCAGACGTCGGTCAACCTGCGGCGCGAGGGCGAGTGCGTGCTCAACCTGCCCTCGGCCGGGCAGGTCGACGCCGTGGACGCGCTGGCGCTGCTGACCGCGAACCCGCGGATCACCGAGCACCGGCTCGCGCAGGGCTACCGGCACGAGCGGGGGAAGTTCGCCGCCGCGGGGCTGACCGAGCTGCCCGGTGAGCTGGTGGCGGCGCCGCGGGCGGCCGAGTGCCCGGTGCAGCTGGAGTGCCGGCTGGAGGAGGCCCGGCCGCTGGCGGGCAACCCGGGGTGCACCGCCTTCGAGGTCTCGGTGGTGCGCGCGCACGTGGAGGAGCGGCTGATCGTGCCGGGTACCGACCACTACGTGGACCCGGTCGGCTGGGACCCGCTGATCATGAAGTTCTGCGAGTTCTTCGGCGAGGGGCGGCGGCTGACGCCCTCGCGGCTGGCGGAGGGCTGGCAGATGCCGGGGAGGATGCCGGCCGCGGTGTGAGGCGGCCGGGCCGCACCCCGGGCCGTGTCCCGGGCCCCGGCTCAGGCGACGGTCGCCCCGCAGGAGTCGCACACCCGGGTCGCGGGCAGTTCCAGGAAGCAGTTGGGGCAGATCGCCGGCGGGCGCGGGGTGGTCGCGGTGGCCGCGGCGGCCGCGGGGGCGGCGGCGGCGCTCTTGCGGCGGGTCACCGTGGTCTTCAGGCGCGGGGCCAGGGCGGGGATGCCGCCGTCGGCGGGCAGGTCGGCGCCGAAGTGCCGGTAGCAGGCGAGCCGGGCGGCGGCGGCGTGCTGCTCGCGGTCCATCTCGTCCAGGACGGGCGGCTGCCCGGCGACCTCCAGCACGTCCTGGTAGCCGGCCCCGACCATGCCGTCGGTGGCGTTCACGACCAGGGCGGTCAGCGGCGGGTCGCCGCGCCGGTGGGCCTCGCGCACCACCAGGGCCAGCACCTTGCCGATCCAGTGCCGCTGGTTGACGCTGGTGCGCACCCCGGAGGCCTGCTGGACGGCCTCGGCCAGCTCGGCGTAGGTGATCACCGCGTGGTAGCGGTGGGCCACGTCCACCAGGGCCGGGTAGGCCGCCCTGGTCCACACGATGTGCGCCTGGCTGACGGCGACGGCCGTGCCGTCCGCCTCCCGCCAGTAGCCGCGCTGCTGCTGCGTCATCCCGTCCGCCCCTCGTCCCGTCGCGCCTGTCGGCCCCCGCCGGGAGCGAGGCTACCCCGCGGCGGTGTCCGGTTTCCTGTCGGGGGCGCGGCCGGGGGGCTTGACTTCAAGTGCTGTTGAAGTCGTCGAATGGGTGCCGACCGCAGCCGTACGGGCTTTCCGCGGTCGATGCCCCGCCCGTACGGGAACGGACCGGGGCCGGGGCCGCCTCCCTTCGATCGTGCCGTTGGCGGCCCCGGCCCTCGTCGCCGTTGCCCCACCGGTGCCTCACCGCCGCGCGGCGAGGCCGTCCAGGGTGAGGTCGAGCAGGCGCTCGGCCTGCTCGCGGTGCCCGGCGCCCGCCGAGGTGAGGGCGATGCCCTCCAGGGCGGCGGCGAGGTCGGTGGGCCGGATGTCGGTGCGGATCGCGCCGGCGGCCGCGCAGGCGTCCATGAGCGCGGTGACGGCGGCCCGGATCATCTCCCGGCTGCCGCCGTAGGGGTTGGCCCCGGTGGCGGCGATGGCGCGCAGGGCGTCGATCATGCCGTACTTGGCGGTGGCGTAGTCCAGGAACAGGCGGGTCCAGGCGCGCAGCGCCTGGACGGGCGGCCGCTCGGCGAGCAGGGCGGGGGCGGCCTCGCACAGCTGGGCCACCTCGTTGCGGTAGACCGCCTCGATCAGGTCCTCCCGGGTGGGGAAGTTGCGGTAGAGGGTGGCGCTGCCCACGCCCGCCTCCTTGGCGATGCGCTCCAGGTGCGCGTCCGGCCCCTGCTCCCCGAACACGCGCGCGGCGGTGGTGAGGATCTTCTCCCGGTTGCGCCGCGCGTCGGCCCGCAGCGGCCGGGGGGC
>NZ_JBHZCY010000148.1:0-21821 GCF_042786665.1 Kitasatospora sp. NPDC059146
GGGATCCCCCCTCCGCCGGGGCCGCGCGGCGTACCGGTCCCGCTCGTCGCCGCGGCGGTCGCGCGGCGACCGCGGCCGCGAGTCTTCGGCCCGCCGTCAACCCGCTATCCGGCGCCCGGCCGTGGCCACCCGGGCCGCCTCGCGCAGCTCCGCGTCCCGGCGGCGGCGCCGGGCCAGCACCACCCGCCGCTCGGCGGCCGTCAGCCCGCCCCAGACCCCGTACGGCTCCGGCTGGGCGAGGGCGTGCTCGCGACACTCCAGCAGCACCGGGCAGCGAGCGCACACCTGCTTGGCCTGCTCCTCCCGCGACAGCCGGGCCGCCGTCGGCTCCTTCGAGGGCGCGAAGAACAGCCCCACCTCGTCCCGCCGACAGGCCGCACCGGTGTGCCACGGATTGTCCTCACCCGCGGCCTGACCCGCCGTACCGCTCGGGGGCTGCGGCTGCGGAGGGACGGCCGGACGGCGCTCCAGCAACTGGGCGGCGGCGACTGGCGAGGTGGTGCGGGACTCGATCGGATGCAGCACGGCCGTACTCCTGACGAGGCTCTCGGACACGGGGAACCTCGCTCCCCTGCCCGGCTGCGAGCCCCCGCTGTCCAACGCCCGGGGCGGCCGCTGGGCCGCCTCCGGTGCACAGCCGTACAAGAAGCGATGTGCGGAAGGAACTACCCCGTCCGGCCGCGATTCATGCACACTGCACGCAATCGACTACGGAGTGCACCGGGCACAACGCCGAGTGCCCGACCGGGAGTTGATCCCCGACCGGGCACTCGGCAGGTCGATTCGGGCTATTCCGTCCCGAGTTGCTTGCGCACCCACTCCTTGATCTTCTTGCCCCGGCGCGGCTTGGCCTCGCAACCGCCGAACAGGGCAAGGCCCTTGACCCTCACGACCGGAGCGTACGGGTCCGCCGCGGTCTGCTCCCGGACGTCGAAACCGCCGAAGATGCCCACCCCGGAACCGAGCAGGGTCACGTTCTCCGGCACCCGGATGTCGACCCCGCCGAAGACCGCCGTCACCGTGATCTCCACCTCGGGGGACTCGAAGACGGCGTCGGTGAGGTCGATCTCCACCCCGCCGAACGCGGTGAAGGCCGTCAGGTGCGAGCCCACCCGCCAGCGGCCCTTGCGGGAGGCACCGCCGAAGATCGCCACCACCGACGGCGCCTCGTGCCGCGCCGGCGGCAGCGGCCTGGCGGGCGCGGGGGCCGGTGCCTCGGCGCCCAGCGGCGGCTTGTCGAAGGACACCGAACGGTGCGCGGGCAGGTCCCTGGTCAGCGGGACCAGGTCGCCGAAGGTCTTGGCGGCGTACGCGGCCCCGATCCGCTCGGCGTGCTCCTCCGCGTCCAGCCGCCCCTCGGCGTAGGCGTCCCGCAGCAGCTCCGCGATCCGCTCGCGGTCGGCGTCCGAGACCCGCATGTCCGCGTCCGCCACCGGGGCGTGCGACGTCCGCGGGGCGGCCGCCGGGGCGGGCACCGCTGCGGCCACCGGGGCGGGCACCGCGGCGGGCCGCGACTCGGGTTCGGGCTTGGTCAGGGGAACGGGCGCCGACACCGGCGGCTGCCCCGGAACGTCCTGCGACGGCGAGTTCTCCGGCGTGTTGTCCGGCGTGTTGTTCACGGGCCAAGCCTAGTCGCTCGCACTCCTGGCCGAGTGAGCCCCGTCACGCAAGGCTGACCTGTCCGCATGCGTCCCGCGGCCGGGTCCTACCCTGGATGGTGCTTCGCCGACGCAGCCGGACCACTGGACCCCTAAGGACCGCCCCGATGGCTCCCACGCCAGACTTCGAGTACAGCGACCTGCTCCCCCTGGGCGCTGACCCGACCCCGTACCGCAAGCTCACCTCCGAGGGTGTCTCCACCTTCGAGGCCGGCGGCCGCACCTTCCTCCAGGTCGAGCCCGAGGCGCTGCGCCTGCTCACCGCCGAGGCGATGCACGACATCTCGCACTACCTGCGCCCCGCCCACCTCGCCCAGCTGCGCCGCATCCTGGACGACCCGGAGGCCAGCCCGAACGACCGCTTCGTCGCGCTCGACCTGCTCAAGAACGTCAACATCTCGGCCGGCGGCATCCTGCCGATGTGCCAGGACACCGGCACCGCCATCGTCATGGGCAAGCGCGGCCAGAACGTGCTCACCCCCGGCGCCGACGAGTCCGCCATCGCGCGCGGCGTGTACGACGCGTACACCAAGCTCAACCTGCGCTACTCCCAGATGGCCCCGGTGACCATGTGGGACGAGAAGAACACCGGCAACAACCTGCCGGCCCAGATCGAGCTGTACGCCACCGACGGCGACGCGTACAAGTTCCTCTTCATGGCCAAGGGCGGCGGCTCGGCCAACAAGTCGTACCTGTACCAGGAGACCAAGGCCATCCTGAACGAGGCCAGCATGCTCTCGTTCCTGGAGCAGAAGATCCGCTCCCTCGGCACCGCCGCCTGCCCGCCGTACCACCTGGCCATCGTGATCGGCGGCACCAGCGCCGAGTTCGCGCTCAAGACCGCCAAGTACGCCTCGGCGCACTACCTGGACAACCTGCCGACCGAGGGCAACGCCAGGACCGGGCACGGCTTCCGCGACCTGGAGCTGGAGGCCAAGGTCACCGAGCTGACCCAGAAGATCGGCATCGGCGCCCAGTTCGGCGGCAAGTACTTCTGCCACGACGTCCGCGTGGTCCGCCTCCCCCGCCACGGCGCCTCGCTGCCCGTCGCGATGGCCGTCTCCTGCTCCGCCGACCGCCAGGCGCTCGGCAAGATCACCGCCGAGGGCGTCTTCCTGGAGCAGCTGGAGACCGACCCGGCGAAGTACCTGCCGGACACCACCGACGAGCACCTCGACGACGACGTGGTGCGCATCGACCTCGACCAGCCGATGCCCGCGATCCGCGCCGAGCTGTCGAAGTACCCGGTCAAGACCCGGCTCTCGCTCACCGGCACGCTCGTCGTCGCCCGCGACATCGCCCACGCCAAGATCAAGGAGCGCCTGGACGCCGGCGAGGGCATGCCCAAGTACCTCCAGGACCACCCGGTCTACTACGCCGGCCCGGCCAAGACCC
Source organism: Kitasatospora sp. NPDC059146 (assembly GCF_042786665.1). Taxonomy (NCBI): domain Bacteria; kingdom Bacillati; phylum Actinomycetota; class Actinomycetes; order Kitasatosporales; family Streptomycetaceae; genus Kitasatospora; species Kitasatospora sp. NPDC059146. The sequence goes on from NZ_JBHZCY010000148.1 coordinate 3,054, forward strand.
CCGAGGGCTACGCCTCCGGCTCCTTCGGCCCCACCACGGCCGGCCGGATGGACTCCTACGTCGACCAGTTCCAGGCCGCCGGCGGCTCCATGGTCATGCTCGCCAAGGGCAACCGCAGCAAGCAGGTCACCGACGCCTGCGCCGCCCACGGCGGCTTCTACCTCGGCTCCATCGGCGGCCCGGCCGCCCGCCTCGCCCAGGACTGCATCAAGAAGGTCGAGGTGCTGGAGTACGCCGAGCTCGGCATGGAGGCCGTCTGGCGCATCGAGGTCGAGGACTTCCCGGCCTTCATCGTCGTCGACGACAAGGGCAACGACTTCTTCCGCGAGACCACCGAGGGCCCGCTGATCACCAACCTGCGGATCCGCTCCAAGGAGTAACCCCCGGCGGAACACCCCCGCACACCCCCGAACCGCCCCGGCCGCCCTCGCGCCCGGGGCGGTTCCGCATGGTCACAATGCCTTGGCCGGTGGTACGGAAACCTCGTACCATGGCAGTACCACGTTCCGGTACGAGCTCGGAGGCTTGACCATGGCGATCAGTGCGAGCGAGGCGCGCACCCAGTTGTTCCCGCTGATCAAGAAGGTCAACGACGACCACGCCCCGATAAGAATCACCTCCAAGAGCGGGGACGCGGTCCTCATGTCCGCCGAGGACTACGACGCCTGGCAGGAGACGATCTACCTTCTGCGTTCCCCCGCCAACGCCCAGCGGCTCATGGCGGCAGTCGCCCGCGACAGGAGCGGCGCCTCCGACCTCACCAGGACGCCGGAGGAACTGGAAGCTCTGGCAGGTGAGGTGTGAGGAGTGTCCACTTCGACCCGGACGCCTGGGAGGACTTCCTCTTCCGGCTCGGTTCGAACCGGAAGATGGCTCAGCGGATCGCCCGTCTGGTCGGTGAGATCCAGCGCGACCCCTTCGCCGGAATCGGCAAACCCGAACCGTTGAAGGGCGATCTGGCGGGCTACTGGTCACGCCGGATCGACGACGAACACCGCCTGGTGTACCGCGCCGACGAGAAGGAAGTGAAGATCCTCAAGGCCCGCTACCACTACCAGTAGCAGAAGCCGTCCCGGCTCGCCTCCGGCGGGGCTCAGGCGTCGAAGTCGTACTCCAGGACGTAGGAGGCGGCGTCGAGGATCATCTCGTTGAGTTCGACGACCTGGCCCTCGTCGGCGAAGGCGGTGCGGCAGATCAGGATCACCGGGGTGCCGGCGGAGAGTTCGAGGCGGGTGGCCTCCTCGGCGGCGGGCATCCGGGAGCGGACCTCCTCGCGGAAGTGCACGGGCTTGGCGCCGATCTCGGCCAGCCGGGCGTAGGTGCCGCCGGGGCCGGTGTCCTCGCGGGTGATCGCGGTGCCGGCGACCAGGACGGCCGGCAGGTAGGAGGTGGAGAGCAGCACCGGCTTGCCGTCCAGGACGAAGCGGCGGTGGCGCACGCACATCGGGACGCCCGGCTCCACCCCGAGCACCCGGGCCACGTGCTCGGGCGCGCCCTGCTCGGTGACCGAGACCTGGTCGACCACCAGGCTGCGGTTGTCGATGTCCGCGGACCATATCGACCGGCCGGAGCCCCACTGCCCCTGCGCCAGCCGCTGGATGCCGCGCCGGCGCAGCGGCCGGAAGTCCCGGACGAACACCCCGGACCCCTTGCGGGCCTCCGCGATGCCCTCGCTCTGCAGCACGCCGAGCGCCTGACGGGCCGTCATCCGGGCCACGCCGTACTCGTCCATCAGGTCGTTCTCGCCGGGCAGCCGGTCCCCCGCGCCGTAGCGGCCGCCGTCGATGGCAGCCTTGAGGGAGTCGGCGATCCGCTGGTACTTGGGCTGTTTGTCGCCACTGCTGCCGGTCATCGCGCTCCCTCTCCCTCGGACAATCCTAGGCGCGCCCGCGGCCGCCGGTAAGGAGATACGACCGTTGACATCTCTAGAGATATTAGCTTCTCTAGAGATGCTGGCCAGTCGCGACAGAGCGAAGGAGCGGTGAGGTGAGCACCCGACAGCGCAACGCCAAGGCCTACCGGCCACAGGTGGGTGACCTCGTCCTCGACCGGAGGACCGGACGCACCGGTATCTACATGGGAACCATCGGCGGCGAGCACTACCTGCGCCCCGAGCACGGCGGCCGCGAATGGACGGCCGAACCGAACCACGTCTCACCCGCCCCCGAGCCCCGCGATTCGGCTGAATGCGATCAGCCCCGGTAATTGCGGCAAAATCCACGCAAACCACGGCATTCGGACCCGGGTAATCCCCCCGGTGAATCCGGAATTCCGGAACGCCCGGGGCCCGCCGCCGGGCACGTTACGGATAACGGCGGTCACCATGCGTGCATCGAGGGCGGGAATCGGCCACCCGATGGACCCGCACACGAATTGGCACGCACAGAACCAGAAGTGCCCCCGCGCCCGAACGGGGACGCGGGGGCACCGGGCGAGGGCCGCTTACGGGTGGCCACCCACGATGTTCAGCGGCTCGCGCGGCTTGCCCGGGTCGCCGGTGGTCTGCGGAGCGGGCTCCGTCACGTACTCGCCCTCGTCACCGAACGGTCCGTTCTCGAACGCGGTCTTGTCGGCGTCGGTCGGTGCGGTGTACGCGCCTCCGTTCGAGGACGCGGTCACAGCACCCTCGACGGCCTTGCCCGCCTCCACAGCAGTGGCCGGGGCCTCGGTCGTCGTCCCGTTCGCGGGCGTCGCCGGCGCCTGGGCAGCGCTCTGGTCGTTGGCCATTGAGTGGCCGCCTTTCGGTCATCAAATGTGTCCTGCCCGACCTCCGTGGCGCGGGCGCGGGGACAGTATCGTAGGGTTGATTAAATGTCCGATAAACACCGCGCGACTTGCGGTGCCGTCCGGCAGAGTCGGGCGTCCGCCTAAGCTGAGCCACCGCGGCGGACCGCCGAGCGCCCTTTCACGGAATCAACACGACAGGCCATCGGGGGACTTCATGGAGTTTCGGGAGACGCCGCAGGCACCTGCGCTGCGCTTCCAAGTCCTCGGTCCGGTCCAGGCCTGGCTCGACGGCAAACCCCTCTCCCTCGGCTCCCCCCAGCAGCAGGCCGTCCTCACGACCCTCCTGCTGCACTCCGGACGCCCGGTCACGACGCAGGACCTGGTCGACGCCCTCTGGGGCGACCGGCCCCCGACCCAGGCCGTGGCCGCGCTCCGCACGTACGTCTCGCGCCTGCGCTCCGTCATCGAGCCGCAGCGGGAGGTGCGCCGCCCCGCCGAACTGCTGGTCTCCGTCGCCGACGGGTACGCCCTGCGCATCCCGGGCGAGGCCCTCGACCTCTCGGTCTTCGAGCGGCTCTCCGCCGAGGCCGCGACCGCCCGTACCTCGGGCGACAAGCGCGAGGCCCACCGACTGCTGGCCCAGGCGCTGGACCTGTTCAGCGGCCGTCCGCTGACCGGAATCCCCGGTCCGTACGCCGACGCCCAGCGGCTCCGGCTGGCCGAACGCCAGGCGGCCGCCGCCGAGGAACTGTGCGCCGCCGCCCTCGACATCGGCCTGCACGCCGAGATCGTCGTCGAGCTCAACAACCTGACGGCCGAGCACCCGCTGCGCGAACGGCTGCGCGAGCTGCTGATGCTGGCGCTCTACCGCTGCGGCCGGCAGGCCGAGGCGCTCGGCGTCTACACCGACACCCGCAAGCTGCTGATCGAGGAACTCGGCGTCGAACCGGGCGTCGGCCTGTCGTCGATGCACAACCGCATCCTCGCCGCCGACCCGACACTCACCCTGCCGGCGGTTCCGCTCTCCGTCGCCCGCGAGGACGGCCTGGCCGCACCTCCGGCTCCGGCTCAACTCCCGGCCGACGTCTCGGACTTCAGCGGCCGCTCGAAGCTGGTGGGCGACCTCTCGACGGTCCTGATGAACGCCACCGGCCAGGCCGTGGTGGTGACCTCGCTGGCCGGGATCGGCGGTGTCGGGAAGACCACCCTCGCCGTCCACGTCGCCCATCGGGTCCGCACCGAGTTCCCGGACGGGCAGCTCTACGTCGACCTGCGCGGGGCCGGCGCCTCGCCCGCCGATCCGGTGGTCGTCCTCGGCGACTTCCTGCACGCACTCGGCGTCACCGAGAGCCCCGACGCCCTCGAACAGCGCGCCGCGCTCTACCGCTCGCTGCTCGCCAGCCGGCGGATGCTGATCCTGCTCGACAACGCGCGCGACGCCGAGCAGATCCGGCCGCTCATCCCCGGAGTCTCCGGCTGCGCGGTGCTCGCGACCAGCCGCTCCCGGCTGGCCGGAATCCCGGGCGCCCAGCTGTTCGACGTGGAGGAGCTGACGCCCGGCGAGGCGCTCGCGCTCTTCTCGGCCATCGTCGGCGAACACCGGGTCGCCGCCGAGCCCGAGGCCGCCATGAAGGTGGTCACCGCCTGCGGCTTCCTGCCGCTGGCCGTCCGCATCGCCGCCGCCCGGCTGGCCAGTCGGCCGCGCTGGAGCGTCTCCGACCTGGCCACTCGGTTAGCCGACCAGCGACGACGACTCGACGAACTCCAGCTCGGCAACCTCGCCGTGGAGACCACCATCGGGCTCGGCTACGGACAGCTGTCCGTGGACGAGGCCCGCGCCTTTCGGCTCCTCGCCCTGATCGACTCGCCCGACATCCCACTGGCGGCCGCCGCGGCGCTGCTCGGCGTGGACGAGTACACCGCCGAGGACCTCGCCGAAGCCCTCGTCGAAGCGAACATGCTGGAGTGCTTCGCTCCCGGCCGCTACCGCTACCACGACCTGCTCCGGCTCTACGCCCAGCGGAAGAACGAGCGGATCGGGGACACCAGGGAGCAGGAGCAGGCGGTACTGCGGCTGCTCGACCTGCTGATCCCGACCGTCCGCAACGCCGCCCGGGCCATCGAACCCGACGACACGGAGCCGGAGCTGCTGACCACGCCCACCTCTCCGGGGATCGGCCTGCCGAACAGCGGCTCCGCACAGGACTGGCTGCGGACCGAGGGCGCCGTGCTGCTCAATGCCATGGCAGCGGCGGCGAACGGGCCCATCGCCTTGCAGCACGCGGCGATCGACCTGCTGATCCTGATGTACGGCCTCGGCCCGGACCCGACCCACGGCCCACAGGGCCGACAGATCCTGGAGACCGTCCGCCACGAGGCGGAGCTCCGCAACGACCGTGCCGTCCTCGCCCGGGTGCACCTCGCCCTGGGCACCCTGCAGTCCGCCACCAGCGATTTCCAGGGGGCCGAGCAGTCGTTCCGGCGGAGCCTCGACCACCAGGCGCCCGAGGTCCCGACCGTCCTGCTCCTGGCCACCGCCAACATGCTGGGCGTGATCCTGAGCGTGGGCAACCGTCCGGCCGAGGCCCTGCCGTTCCTGGAGCAGGCCAGGACGACCAGCCAGGCCGTCGGCGCCCCGAAGGCGGAGGCGCGGATCGTCAGCAACATGGCCCGGGCCCAGCACCGGCTCGGGATGACCGAGACCGCGATCAAGTCCGCCGGTGAGGGTGTGTCCGCGGCACGGGAGTCGAAGAACGACCCGCTGCTCGCCCAGACCCTCTACCAGCTCGGCGTGGTCCTCCCCGGCGCCGAGGCCGTCCCGCACCTGCGGGAGGCCCACCAGCTCTACCAGTCCCAGCGCAACGCGCTCTGGGAGGGCTACACCCTGGCCCGCCTGGCGTCAGCCCTGCTCGTCGCGGACCAGCACACCGAGGCCGCCGAGGCCGCCGGTGGCTCCCTCGCGATCGCCCAGGAGCTGGACTCCGCCTACTGTCAGGGCCTGGCCAACGCCGCGCTCGGCGAGGCCCTGCTCGCCCTCGCCCAGCCGGCCCGCGGGCTCGCCTGTCTGCAGGAGGCGCACGCGATCTTCACGCGGCTCGGTGTGCCGGAGGCCTCCCCCGTGGCGGACCTCATCTCCCGACAGCACACCGAGCCCTTCTCTTCTCCCCCCGCGCCGTGAGGCCTCCGCTCCCCCGCGGAGCACCTCCCCCGATCCGCGCGTCGGCGCTCCCGCAGCCCCCCGGCTGCGGGAGCGCCCTCAACGCTTCCCCGGCGCTGGTCCCTACTGTGCACCTCGCCGATTGACGTTCGATAAACGTCCGATTGTCAGCCTGCGGATCGGTGAAACCGCAGGTCAGTGGCGTCCGCCCCGGCGCGCTGTGAGGCGTGCGGGGCCGGTCGCACCACCCGGCCCGCACCCCCGTGCTTCCGCGGACCCGTCCCACATCGGCCCAAGCATGACGAGTTGGCCGGAAAGGGACCCCATGGCGCAGTGATCACGCATATTCTCAGATGCCAGTACGCACACGAGTGTCTGCCGGCAACGTGTCGGGGTGCAGGCCGTCTGTGTGATGCGGGGAGCGTGACGTACCGCCACCGGCAGCGGCCCAGGAGGCTGCGGAGGAGCCGACCGGAGGCCACGGGTGGAAGGGTGCCTCTCAACGTGACGACCGGACAGATATCCGACGCGTTCCCGGTCGGCGAGGACGCCGGCGACGACGGGCCGGGCGGCCCGGACGGCCCCGACGTGCGGCGACGCCGGGCGGCCCGGGCCCTGCAGGCGGTCGCCTTCGACACCATCGGTGCCGGATACGGCGAGGCCTTCCCCGCCAAGGACGGCCAGCTGGAGTGCGGGCGGCGGCTGCTCGCGGAGCTGGAACCCGGCGCCCGGGTGCTGGACGTGGGCTGCGGCACCGGCGAGCCGACCGTGGGCCAGCTGACCGCCGGCGGGCTGCGGGTGACCGGGATAGACCTCTCGGACGTGATGCTGACGCTGGCCCGCCGGGCTCGGATCGAGGGAGCGCACCCGGCCGAGTTCCACCGCATCGACCTGTACGATCTGGCCACCGAGCGCGCCGACCGGGTGTGGGGCGTGCCCGCGCTGGGGTCGGCGGGCCGCGGCACCTTCGCCGCCGTCACCGCGTTCTTCTCACTGATCCTGCTGCCGCAGGACGAGATCCCGACCGTGCTCGGCCGGCTGCGCGAACTCCTGCGGCCGGGCGGACTGCTGGTGCTCGGTATGGTCGAGGCGGACCTGGATCACGTTCCGCTTCCGTTCCTTGGCAGAGAGCTGCGGATCAGTGGGTATCTGAGGGAGGATCTGGAGCGGGTTCTGGTCGCGGCCGGTTTCGCCGTCGAGGAGTGCTCGGGGCATCCGTACGCGCCGGCCAGTACCACGCTGCCGCCGGAGGAACAGCTGTTCCTGTGCTGTCGACGCGTCGGCTGACCGACCAGAGGACCAGAACAGCTCACCGTCCAGACCTCCCGACCACACCGAATCCAGGACAGGCAGCCGTGCGCGACCAGCTCAAGACCGAGGCGGAGCAGCCGCCCGCCGTCCCGGGTCAGCGCGTCCGGATCCCGGCCCGGCCGGACGAACCGGTCAGGGCCGTGGCCCCGGCGAAGCCTCCGACGGCGCGGCCGGACCGCACCGGGGCGGCGGACGGGCTGGCGGACCGCCTCGCCTACCTCGACGCGGCGACCCGGCGGATCAACAGCGCCCTCGACCTGGCCGCGACCCTGCGCAACATCGGCCGGGTGCTGGTCCCGACCCTCGCCGACGCCGCCGTCGTCCACCTGCGCGACCCGCTGCCCAACGTGGAGCGCGAGCCCGGCTTCCCCGAGGAGCTGCGGATCCACCACAGCACCGGCACCCGGATCGGCCGCCGCGGCCGCAAGAGCGGCGCGGACGACCGGCACCGCTCGCGCTTCGGCTCCCGCTCGACCGCGGACACCGGCCCGGCCACCCCGGTCACCCGGGGCGGCGCGCTGGCGCACATCCTGCTGAGCCGCCGCCCCGCCGAGTCGGCCGTCCTGGGCACGCCCGCCGCCGAGCGCACCGAGGCGCTGCTGCGCGAGGTGTACGGCCCCCGCGGGCTGGCCCGGCTGGCGGCCGGCACCTCGGTGGTGGCCCTGCCGCTGCGCGGCCGCAAGGCCGTCCTCGGTCTGCTGGTGCTGATCCGCCGGCCCCCTGAACGCACCGGCCGGCCGGCCTTCGACGCGGCGGACACCGCGACCGCCGCGCACCTGGCGACCCAGGCGGGGCTGGCGGTGGACACCGCGCTGCGGTACGCCCGCGAGTGGGAGATAGCCAACGAACTCCAGCGCAGCATGCTGCCGTTGCGGCTGCCGCAGTCGCACGGCGTCCGGCTCGCCCAGCGCTACCTGCCCGGCGAGCGCGGCGCCCAGGTCGGCGGCGACTGGTACGACGCGGTGCCGCTGCCCGGCAACCGGGTCGCCCTGATCGTCGGCGACGTGATGGGCCACTCGCTCACCTCGGCCGCCATCATGGGCCAACTCCGCACCAGCGCGCAGACCTTGGCCGCCCTCGACCTGCCGCCGCACGAGGTGCTCTACCACCTGGACGAACAGGCCCAGCGGCTCGGCCGCGAACAGCACCTGGCCACCTGCGTGTACGCGGTGTACGACCCGATCGCCAACCGGGTCGTGCTGGCCAACGCCGGGCACGTCCCGCCGGTGCTGGTCCGCCCGGACGGCACGGCCGAGTTGGTGGAGCTGGACTCCGGGGCGCCGATCGGGGTCGGCGGGGTGGACTTCAACTCGGTCGAGCTGCCCGCGCCGCCCGGATCGGCGCTGCTGCTGTTCACCGACGGCCTGGTGGAGACCCGCACCCGCCCGCTCAGCGACGGCCTGGAGGTGCTCCGCGCACGGATCGCGGCCGCCCGCTGGCAGTCCCCCGAGCAGTTGTGCCAGGAGGCGCTGCGGATCCTGCCGCCCGGGGACCGCGGCGACGACATCGCCCTGCTGGGCGCCTGCTTCGACGGCATCCCGGCCGGGGACGTCGCCCACTGGTACCTGCAGCCGCGCAACGAGACGCCGGGCCGGGCCCGCCGGCTGGCCGCGCACACGCTGCGCCGCTGGGGGCTGGACGAGCTGAGCGAGGCGACCGAGCTGATGGTCAGCGAGCTGGTGACCAACGCCGTCCAGCACGCGACCCGCCCGGTCACCCTGAGCCTGGTGCGCACCACCCGGCTGCGCTGCGAGGTCGGCGACGACAGCCCGCTGCTGCCGCGGCCGCGCCGTACCGGTCCGGAGGACGAACGCGGGCGCGGGCTCCAGATAGTGGCCCGGTGCGCGGACCGCTGGGGCGCCACCCGGCTGGGCACCGGCAAGGTGGTCTGGTTCGAGCAGCGGCTGCCCGCCGCGACGTGACGACGGCCGCCGGGACGTGACGGTGCCCGCCGGGACGTCGGATCCCGCCGGGCACCGCCGGGCCGTCAGACCCCCGCGGGCTCCTTCGCCGACCGGCGCTCCCCCTCCAGCCGGGCGATCAGCTGCTCGCCCTCCATGTCGACCTTCGGCACGACCTTCTCCAGTCGCTTCGGGAACCACCAGGCCGCCTTGCCGAACAGCGCCATCGCCGCCGGCACCAGGGCCATCCGCACCACGAAGGCGTCCACCAGCACGCCCACCGCGAGGGCGAAGCCGATCGGCTGGACGATCGGGTCGTGCCCGAACACGAAGGCCCCGAACACCGAGACCATGATCAGCGCGGCCGCCGTCACCACCCGGGCGCCGCCCTTCACGCCGCCGACGACCGCCTCGCGCGGCGCCTTGCCGTGGACGTACTGCTCCTTCATCCCGGAGACCAGGAACAGCTCGTAGTCCATCGCCAGCCCGAACAGCACGCCGATCAGCAGGATCGGCACGAAGCTGACCACCGGGCCGACCTTGGGCACGTCGATCAGGCCGTCCAGCCAGCCCCACTGGTAGACCGCGACCACCGCGCCGAGCGAGGCCAGGATGCTGAGCAGGAAGCCCAGCACCGCCTTGAGCGGCACCAGCACCGAGCGGAAGGCCAGCGCCAGCAGCACCAGGGCGATGCCGACGATCACCGCGACGAACGGCGGCAGGGCCTGGCCGAGCTTGGTGGAGACGTCGATGTTGGCGGCGGTGGTGCCGGTGACGGCGATGCTCGCGCCGGTCGCGGCCCGGATGCCGTCGCGCTGGTCGCGGATCTCGTTCACCAGTGCCCGGGTGTCCTGGTGGTCCGGGCCGGTCCTCGGGATCACCGGCACCAGGGCGGTGCCGCTGCCCGTGTCGACCTTCGGGGGCAGCAGGGTCTGCACGCCCTTCAAGCCCTGGAGCCGACCCGCCACCTCCTGGACGGCCTGCTCGAGGCGCGGTGCGCCGTGGGCGTCGACGACCACCACCAGCGGCGCGTTGAAGCCCGGGCCGAAGCCGTCGCCGACCAGGTCGTACGCCTTGCGGGCGTCCGTTCCGACGGCCTGTGAGCCGCCGCCCGGCAGGCCGAGGTCCAGGCTCGCGGCGGGCACCGCCATGGCGCCCAGTCCGGCCAGGCCGACCAGCAGCACGGGCAGCGGGCGGCGGACCACGAAGCGGGCCCAGCGCTCGCCGAGGGTGACCGTGCCGTGGGTGGTGAGCGCCCGCTTCCAGACCGGCAGCCGGTCGATCGCGCGGCCGGTGAAGCCGAGCACCGCGGGCAGCAGGGTGATCGCGACCAGGACGGCCACCACGACGGCGCCGGAGGCGGCCAGGCCCATCACCGTCAGGAACGGGACGCCGGCCACGGCCAGTCCGGCGAGCGCCACGACCACGGTCAGCCCGGCGAAGACGACGGCGCTGCCGGCGGTCGCGGTGGCCCGGGCCGCGGACTCCTCGGGCTCCAGGCCCTCGGCCAGGTGGCGGCGGTGGCGGAACAGGATGAAGAGGGCGTAGTCGATGCCGACCGCGAGGCCGACCATCAGGGCCAGCACCGGCGCGGTGGTGATGATCTCGAACGAGCCGGTCAGCGCCAGCAGCCCGGCCATCGCGACGGCGACGCCGACCAGCGCGGTCAGCAGCGGCAGCCCGGCCGCGACCAGGGTGCCGAGGGTGATCACCAGCACCAGCCCGGCCACCACCAGGCCGACCGCCTCGGAGCCGCCCTCGATCTGGGCGAACCTGTTGTACGCGTCGCCGCCGAAGGCCACCTCCAGCCCGGCCGCGCGGGCGGGCTCGGCGGCGGCCCGGACGGCGTCCCGCTGCTGGTCGGTGACCTCGGCGAGCTTGTGGTCGAAGGAGACCAGCGCGATCGCGACCCTGCCGTCCGGGGAGACCGCGCCGGTGGCGTACGGGTCGGGCACCGCGGCCACGCCGGGGACGTGGGCGATCCGGGTGACGGCCTCGCCGACCGCCCTGCCCGCCTCGGGCGAGGCCATGCCGCCGGGCGCCGGGGCGGCGAAGACCACCTGGGCGGAGCCGTGGCCCTGCTCGGGGAAGGTGTCCTTGATCCGGTCCAGGGTGGCCTGGGCCTCGGTGCCGGGGACCTTGAACTCGTCGCTGGTGCTGCCCGCGAGGGCGCCCGCGGCCCCGCCCACGGCGATCAGCAGCGCGACCCAGACGGCCAGCACGGCGCGCCTTCTCCGGAAGCAGTAACGGCCCAGTCGGTACAGGTACGTGGCCAAGGTCTGACCCCTCGCGGTGCGGTCGGCGGACGGACGGGCGCCCGGCGGGTGCCCGGGCGACCCCTCCCACGGTAGACCCAAGTTTGTCGGGTGACAAAGTTGACCGACCCAATCGACCGACACGGTTGTCCGACACAGTTGCCCGCCCATGGCGCTACCCTGGCTGGATGGCTCATGTCCCCGCCTCCGAACGCCGACCGCAGCTGGTCCGGGCCGCGATCGACCTGATGACCCGGGAAGGGGTCTCCGCCGGCAGCACCCGCGCGATCGCGGCGGAGCTGGGCGTGGCACAGGCGACGGTGCACTACACCTTCGGCACCAAGAAGGACCTCTACCGGGCCGTCGTCGAGGAGGTCGCCGCCCAGTTCATCGACCAGGTGCGCGCCGCCTCACCCGGTGACGGGCCGTTCGGCGACCAGGTCCGCACCCTGGTCCACGCCCTCTGGGAGGCCGCCACCGGCGAGGACGGGCGCTGCGTCCTGCTCAGCGAGTTCGAGACGCTGGCGATGCGCGACCCGGACGTCCGGGAGATCATGCTCGGCCTCCAGCACGCCATGGAGTGCACCGCCACCGAGATGCTCGCCGCCCTCGCCACCGCCCACGGACTGACCCTGGCGCTGCCCGCCGACCGGATCGCCGCCCACTTCCTCACCGGCTTCGACGGCCTGACGGCCCGCCACCTGATCCGGAGCCTGCCCGGCGAGCCGCCCGCCCCGGAGACCCTGGAGGCGCTGGACCTGCTGGTGACGACCACGGTCGGCCTCTGCCTCGGCGCACCGGCGGTGCGCTGACGCCTCAGGGCGCACCGGCGGCGCACTGACGCCTCAGGGCGCGTCGACGATCCGGACCGGCAGCTCGGCCAGCACCTCGCGCAGCGCCGCACCGAAGCGCTCGTACTCGGCGCTGCGGGCCGACCCCGGCCGGGTGGCCAGCCCGATCCGGCGGCCGGGCGCCGGGGCGGCGAACCGTACGGCGGCCAGCCGGTCGGTGCGACCGGCCTCGACGTCCAGCGCGGTGGCCGGCAGCAGCGTCACCCCGAGCCCCCCGGCGACGAGTTGGACCAGGGTGGACAGGCCCGCCGCGCGAGTGGTGGAGCCGGCCGGGTCGGCACCGACCTCGCGGCAGATGTCGAGGGCCTGGTCGCGCAGGCAGTGGCCCTCCTCCAGCAGCAGCACGTCCAGGTCGAGCAGCACGTCGCGCGGCACGTCGACCCGCCCGGCGAGCGGATGCCCGGGCGGGGTGACCAGGACGAAGTCCTCGTCGAACAGCGGGATCTCCCGGGTCGGCGAGGAGCCGCCGGCCGGGAGCGCGAGCAGCAGGACGTCCAGCCGCCCGGCGGCCAGGCCCTCCAGCAACGAGGGGGTGCGCTCCTCGTGGACGTGCAGCTCCAGCTCCGGGAAGCGGTCGCGGACCAGCCGCAGCACGGTGGGCAGCAGGTACGGGGCGACGGTCGGGATCACCCCGAGGTGCAGCGGTCCGGTGAACGGACGGCGGGCGGCGTCGACCTCCTCGGTGAGGGCCTGCAAGGAGGCGAGCACCCGGCGCGCGTGCCCGTGCACACGCTCCCCCAGGGGAGTGACGATCACCTTGCGCGTCGTACGCTCGACCAGCTGCGCGCCCAGCGACTCCTCCAGCGCCGCGACCGCCCCGGACAGGGCCGGCTGACTGGTCCCGGTGGCGGCGGCGGCCTCCCGGAAGTGCCGGTGCTCCGCCACCGCGACGAAGGCCTTGAGCTGGGCGACCGTCGGCGTGCGCGGGCTGCGGACTGTGGCGCTCCCCACAGCCGCCTCGGGTTTGGCGGCGGCGGCCCTGCGGCGGGCGGGCCGGGAGGGGGGTGGTTCAGTACTGATAGCAATCTCCGATCAGACACATCAAGTGTAGCTATTTCTCTGATCAGTCCACGATGTGGAATCGTGGGTCCTGTCCGGAATCCGGACAAAACTCCCCGCAGTCTCATCCCAGGAGAAGCGAACGTGCTCACGATCGGCGACAAGTTCCCCGAGTTCGACCTCAAGGCCTGTGTCGACCTGGATGCCGCGAGCGCCTTCGCCGACATCGACCACAAGACCTACGAGGGCAAGTGGAAGATCGTCTTCTTCTGGCCGATGGACTTCACCTTCGTCTGCCCGACCGAGATCGCCGCGTTCGGCAAGCTGAACGACGAGTTCGCCGACCGTGACGCCCAGATCCTCGGCGTCTCCGGCGACTCCGAGTTCGTGCACCACGCCTGGCGCAAGGACCACAAGGACCTGCGCGACCTGCCCTTCCCGATGCTGGCCGACATCAAGCACGAGCTGATGCGCGCCTGCGGCGTCGAGGGCGAGGACGGCACCGCCCAGCGCGCCGTGTTCATCGTCGACCCGAACAACGAGATCCAGTTCGTCATGGTCACCGCCGGCTCCGTCGGCCGTAACCCCAAGGAGGTCCTGCGGGTGCTGGACGCCCTGCAGACCGACGAGCTGTGCCCGTGCAACTGGACCAAGGGCGAGGACACCCTCGACGCCCAGGCCCTCCTGGCGGGCTGACCCATGGCCCTCGACGACCTGAAGGCCGCCCTTCCGGACTACGCCAAGGACCTCAAGCTCAACCTGGGCTCGGTCATCGGCAACTCCGACCTCCCCGCCCAGCAGCTCTGGGGCACCGTGCTGTCCTGCGCGATGGCCACCCGCAGCCCCGCCGTGCTGCGCGAGCTGGAGCCCGAGGCCAAGGCCAACCTCTCCCCGGAGGCGTACACCGCCGCCAAGGGCGCGGCCGCGATCATGGGGATGAACAACGTCTACTACCGGACGCTGCACCTGCTCTCCGACAAGGAGTACAGCACGATGCGGGCCGGTCTGCGGATGAACATCATCGGCACCCCGGGCGTCGAGAAGATCGACTTCGAACTCTGGTGCTTCGCCGTCTCCGCCATCAACGGCTGCGGCCAGTGCCTCGACTCCCACGAGGCCGTGCTGCGCAAGGCCGGCGTCGACCGTGAGGTCATCCAGGCCTCGATGAAGATCGCCGCCGTCCTCCAGGCCGTGGCCGGCGTCCTCGACTCCGAGGCCGCCCTCGCCGCCGTCAACGCCTGAACCACCCGCACCACCCGAGGGGCCCCTCTGCACGGAGGGGCCCCTCGGCGTTTCCGGCGCCCGGCGGGCCCAACTCGGCTACAGTGCAAGGCGATCCGTACACAACCCACGGTCCGGAGGGGAACCGAGGTGTCCGACCACGCGGAGTACTGCGGAGGCTTCCAGCTCGATGCCGGGCTGCTCCGCCAAGCCGCCGGAAGGGCCGTCGAGACGGCGGCCCCGATCCCGGGCCAGACCGAGGTCGTGCTCGACTCGACCCGGCAGGCCGTCGCCGGCCTGTCCGGACTCCGGTGCGCCGCCGCGCTCGACGGCTGCACAGGCGCCTGGCACTCCCTCCTGAACGACCTCCACGCCAGGATGAGCCGCCACGGCCGGCACCTCGAAACAGCCGCCCTCGGCTACCGGGACACCGACCACCGGGCCGCCACCGGGTTCGACCCCACGGCCGCACAACGGCACAACTTCGTCCAGCACTTCGGGTAGCGGGGCCGACGGCATGGACCTCGCCACACTGCGCGACACCGACTTCGGCCTGCTCCACGGCACCGCCGACGCGTACGAGCGCCTGCACGGCGAGTTCGACCGGCACCTGGAGAACTGGCGCACCGGGGTCGACCGGCGCGTCGCCGCCGGATGGACCGGCCCCGCCGCCGACACGGCGACACCGGCCCTCCGGCTCACCACCGACGAGTTGGCGGCCGCCCGGACCGAGCTCGACCGGATCGGCAAGACCCTCCGGGCCGGGGCGGACGCCCTCGTCCTCGCCCAGTCGGCCCTCCGCAAGGCCCTGGAGGACGTACGGAGCGCCGACATGACGGTCGACGAGCACGGCGCGGTCACCTGGCGGGCCCCGTCCACCGCCGAGCGGCACGACCCCGACCACCGGAAGGCCCGCGACCGGACCGCCGGAGCCCTCGCCGGCCGCATCGCCACCGCCCTCACCGAGGCCGACACCGTCGACCGGGCCCTCACCGCCCGGCTCCGGCACTACGCCACCCGCGCCCGGGACGGCACCGGCCTCGACCCGGCCGCGGCGGGCCGGGACCGACTCGACCCGACGCTGGCCCCGCGCGACCTGCTGTCCGGCGCCGTCCCCGGCCCCGGCGCCCCGCCCACCGAGGTCAACGCCTGGTGGAACGGCCTCCCCGCCGACCGGCAGCAGTGGATCGTCGCCGAGTACCCGGAACTCGTCGGCAACCGCGACGGCATCCCCGCGGCCGCCCGCGACCGGGCCAACCGGATCCTCCTGCACCGGTACATCGAGGAGTACGCGCGCAACGGATCCCCGGCCACCGGGCAGCACCGACGGAAACTCGAAGGCTTCCGGAGGATCGGCGAGCGGCTGCTGGAATCAGCGGGGCAGGAGCCCCCGGTGTTCCTGCTCGGCATCGGCGACGAAGGGCAGGGGCGCGGCATCCTGTCGTTCGGCGACCCCGACACCGCCGACGACGTCACCTCCCTGGTCGGCGGCCTGGGCACCGACCTCCAACGCATCGGCGGCGGCGACGCGGACCGGGCGAAAGCCGTGTACGACGCGGCCCAGCGCGCCGACCCGACCCGCAGCACCGCGTCCATCGCCTGGCTGGGGTACGACGCGCCGCTCAGCTTCCCGGAGGCCGGCGACCTGAGCCGCGCGCAGGGCGGCGTCGACGCCTACCGCAGGTTCCTCGAGGGGCAGCGCGTCACCCACCAGGGCGCTCCGGCCCACGTCACGGCCGAGGGCCACAGCTTCGGTTCGCTGCTGGTCGGCCTCGCCGCGCGGAAACCGGCCGGGATCGCGGCCGACGACGTCATCCTGGTCGGCAGCCCCGGCACCGACGCCTTCCACGCCTCCGAGTTCTCCGTCGGGGCCGACCACACCTACGTCGGCGCCGCCTCCTGGGACCACATCTCGCACCTGGGCTGGTTCACCAGGGATCCGGCGAGCGTCGACTTCGGCGCCCACCGCTTCGCCGTGGACGGCGGGTCCCCCGACTTCACCGCGCACTCGTCCTACTGGGACGACGGCCCCGGCGACGACCGCACCTCGGTCGACAACATCGGTCGGATCGTCAGCGGCCACGGCAGCCGGATCACCCCGGCGGCCGGACGTCATGACTGACCCCCGCCCCGGCGCCCCACTGGAGCCACGGTCCGGCGGGGGCTGCTGGACGGTCCTGGTCACCGTCCTCTGGGCAGTGGTCTGCCTCGTCGCGGTGGTCTGGACGGCGTTCGCCGCCGAGGACCCGCCCTGGCACGGGTACTACGGACTGCTGTGGGTGGTGGGGCTGCCCTGGAGCGGTCCGGTGCTCGGGGCCGTGCTGACCCGCAGGGCGCTGCGGCACGGTGCGCCGGGCCGGTGGCACTGGGCCGCGCGGGAGGCCGGGATCGCGACCGGCGCGGTGCTGGGGCTGGCGGCCGTGGCGGTCGGCACCGCCGTCCTGTCCGCCCTCGGTCAGTCGGCGGCCGGCTGAGTCGCCGCCGGCCGGGTGGCGGCCGTGCGTTCGGCGGCCTCGCGGGCGGCTTCGAGGGCGGTGAAGACGGCCTGGCCGGCCTCGTTGCGGCGGCGCAGGTGGCCGACCACGGTGTTGGTGACGGCGATCAGCGGGACGGCCACGACCGCGCCGCCGATGCCGCCGATGATGCCGCCGGCCGCGACGCCGAGGACCACGCCGAGCGGGTGGACCCGGACGGCGCGGCCGAGGATGAGCGGCTGGAGGATGTGGCTCTCCACCTGCATCACCGCGATCAGGACGACCAGCACCATCAGCGCCGTCCACGGCCCCTGGGTGACCAGGGCGATCAGGACGGCGACGGTGCCGGTGACGAGGGCGCCGACCAGCGGGACGAAGGCGCCCAGGAAGATGATCACGGCCAGCGGCATGGCCAGCGGCACGCCCAGCAGGTCGACGCCGATGCCGATGCAGAGCGCGTCGATGAAGGCCACGCAGACGGTGCCGCGCACGTACGCGGTGAGCGTGGTCCAGGCCTTGGGCCCGGCTCCGGCCATCGCGAAGCGGGACTGCCGGGGCAGGCCGCGCAGCGCCCAGTTCCAGATCCTGGAGCCGTCGTAGAGGAAGAAGAAGGTGGTGAAGAAGGTCATCAGCAGCGCGGTCAGGATCTCGACGGCGATCTGCGCGCCGGTGATCGAGGCCGAGGTGAGCTGGTCGGTGTTGGTGGTGATGGCCTTGGTGATCTGGTTGGCGAAGTCGGTGATCTGCTGCTGGGTCAGGTGCAGCGGGCCGGTGATCATCCAGTCCCGGAGCTGGTTGACGCCGGTCTTCACCTGGTTGGTGACGTCGGGCAGGTTGGTGGACACCTGCCAGACCACGAACCAGCCGACCAGCCCGATCCCTGCCAGACCGCTGAGGAAGACCCCGCCGGCCGCGAGCGAGCGCGGCACCCCGCGCCGGCGCAGCCAGGAGACCGAGGGCTCCAGCAGCGCGGTGATCAGCAGCGAGGCCAGCACCGAGAAGGCGACCAGCCGCAGCATGTCGACGACGTAGAAGAGGACGTAGAGCGCGGCGCCGAGCAGCAGCAGCCGCCAGGTCGACTCGGCGGCGACCCGCAGTCCCCACGGCACCGCCTCGGCGGGGGTGGCGGGCCGGCCGGGGTGGTACTCGCGGCCGAGTCCGGTGTGCGCGGGGGGTGCGGTCGGCGCGGCGGGCGCGGCCGCCGCGGGCGTGGTCGCGGGAGCGGGGGCCTCGGCGGCGGCCTCCGCGACGGCCCCGGCGTCGGCCTCGGGCGCCACCCGGGCGGCGAGCGGCGCGGCCGTCGGCGCGGGGTCGGTGCGCGGCACCGGGACGGGGCCGGGCGCCTCGGCGAGGGCCGGTACGGGGAGTTCGTGCGGATCGGCCGCCATCGCGGCGCGCCGGCGCCGTTCGATCACGGCGGCCGCGCTCGCCACCACGGCCATGCCCTTGGCCACGGCCTTGAAGGCCTTTCCGCCCCGCGCCATCCTCGCTACCACCGCTTCCCTGCCGGACCCGCCGAGCCCGGCGGTAACGCCGTGGGTCGCACCACGGCCGTCAGGGATGACGCTACCCGGCGGGGGCGGGGCGAGTCCGCCCGCCGTGGGGTTCGGCTTCGACCACTTCACTTCACGAAGCCGGACAAAACGCCAGGTTTCAGGTGGTTTCACCCAGGCGCGACGGGGGAGGACTTCGAACGGGACGCCGAGTCGTCCCATCAGGCCGACCGGTGCCGTGGAGCCGGTCGTCCGGATCGCTTCCATCGAGCCAACCGCCGGCGGACCGGCCGGTGCGGGGAGCTACCAGGACCCCTCCCCGCGCCCCGCGTCCGCACCAGGACCGCACCGCCCGTGGGCGCCTTGGTCAGCGCAGCCC
>NZ_JBHZCY010000149.1:0-21688 GCF_042786665.1 Kitasatospora sp. NPDC059146
CCCCCGCCCCCCCCGGGCCCGCCCCGCCCCGGGGCCCCCACCCCCCCCCCGCCCACACCCCCGCGCGCCCGTCGCCCCGGCCCCCCCCGGCGCGGGCGGGCCGCACACCTTCCGGCCGGCCCTCGACCGCGTCTACGATCGAAGGGTGCAGCCGCGCGGCCGGATCGTGGTCGGCGTGGACGGCTCCGCCCCCGCCCGCGCCGCGGTCCGCTGGGCGGCCCGCCTGGCCCGCCGCACCGGCGGCCCGCTGGAGGCGGTGGCGGTCTGGGACTTCCCCTGCCTGTTCGGCGAGCACGGCCTGGTGCCGCCGGCCCTGGACGGCTTCGAACCGGAGCGCCGCGCCGCGGAGATCCTCGACGAGGCGGCCGCCGACTGCGGGCTCCGGCTGGACTGCGGGCTCCGGCTGGACCGCCGGCTCAAGGCCGGGCCGCCCGGGCCCGCCCTGGTCGCCGCCGCGGCCGGCGCCGCCCTGCTCGTCCTCGGCAACCGCGGCCACTCCACCCCGCCGGACGCCCCGCTGGGCACCGTCGCCCAGTACTGCCTGCACCACGCGCCCTGCCCGGTGGCCGTCGTCCGGGCGGACGGTGCGCGGACCGGCCCGTGACGGCGCGCGGATCAGCCCTTGAACAGGTTGTGCCCCACGTCGGACGGCACCTCGTCCTGGACCGGCTTGCTGCCCGGCCCCGGCACGTGCTCACCCGGGATCGGCCGGTCGCCCTCGCGGTGCAGCAGCACCACCCCGTCCTCGGCCCAGAGCTGCCGGTACCCGTGCGCCAGCAGCAGCTGGATCCGGTCGGCCTGCTCCTTGTCGGTCTTGAAGGGGAAGGACCGCTTGTCGGAGCGGGTCAGCACGTACTCGCGCCCGCGCGGTGTCCCGTCCACCAGCACCACGTCCGTCCGGGCGGTCAGCCGCGGCGCGATCTGGTTGTCGGCCTCCACCGAGGCGCCGTCCGGGATCAGCGCGGCCGCCCGGACCAGCGCGGCCTCGCTCGCCCTGGGCTCCCAGGAGGACGGTACGGCCAGTTGCAGCAGCCCGATCGGCACCGCCGCCACCAGCGCCACCCCGACCGTGCCCAGGCCCAGCAGCCGGGCCCGTCGCCGGGTCCGCTCGGGCCGCCCGGTGCCGCTCAGCCGGCCCAGCACCTCGAGGCTCGCGGTCAGCAGGACCGGCCAGAGCATCGAGTCGTAGTGCCGGGCGATCGACCAGTGGTTGGGGTTGCTGGAGAGGATCCGTTCGGCCAGCAGCGGCAGCAGGCACAGCACGGTCGCCGAGCGCAGCGGCAGCAGGAACACGGTGCCGAACAGCCAGAGCAGCAGCAGCGGCTTCAACGGCTGGTCGAAGGCGGTCTGCACCAGCAGGAAGGGGTTGTGCAGCAGGTGGGTGACCGCCTGGCCGCCGTCGTCGCCGAGCGCCTTGTAGTTCCAGTAGTAGCCCGGCTCGCCGCCCATCGCCGGGATCAGCCACTTGATCGCCACCGCCGAGGCGACGGGGCCGCCGAGCAGCAGTCCCAGTCCGGTCAGCCGCCCCGCGCGGTCCCCGGTGCGGCGGGTGCGCAGCAGCAGCACCAGCCCGTACGCGCCGACCAGCAGGCCGAGGTCCTCCTTGGTGCAGCACAGCAGCACCGCGGCGAGCACCACCGTGCCGTAGCGGCGGGCCAGGCCGCGCTCCAGCATCAGCAGGGTCAGCGGGACGGCGAAGGCCACCTCGTGGAAGCCGACCCGGGAGGCGACCAGCAGCGGCCAGCCGAGCGCGTAGACCAGCCCGGCCAGGTCCGCGGCCCGACGGGCGGTGCGCGGCTCGGCGGCGGCGAAGGAGTGCGCGGCGATCCGGCGGATCAGCGGCACCCCGAGCGCGAACAGCAGCGCCTGCCCGATGATCAGCGAGCGCGGGTCGTCCCAGATCCAGTACAGCGGCGCGAGCAGCGCCAGGACCGGGGAGAAGTGGTCGCCGAGCAGCGAGAACCCGGGCGGGAACTCGTGGTGGTAGTACTTCAGCGTCGAGACCGGCAGCCCGAAGTGGGCGTAGCCGCGCACGCCCTGGTCGAAGATGCCGAGGTCGAAGCCGCCGAGCGAGACGGAGAGCCAGCCCTGCATCCCGATGGCGCACATCACCGCGAAGCACAGCAGGCTGAGCAGCACGGTGCGCCGGGCGGGCGGGCCCAGGACGGCCGCGGCCCGGCGGGCGGCGGCGGGTACGGCGGCCCGGGTCGTCGGCGGGGTCGCGGTCTGGGTGGTCACGTCGGCTCTGGTCCGTCTCTGGTCCGTGAGGTCCGGTCCGTCAGGTCCGGTTGCTCAGGGCGGGGTCGCGGTCGCGGTCGTCGTCGTGCTTGCGGGCGTCGTCGTGCTTGCGGGCGTCGGGGTCGTGGTCGAGCTTGGCGCCGAGCAGCGCCCAGGCGCCGGCCGAGGCGTCCACGGCCTGCCGCCGGGCCCGGTACAGCCGCAGGCCGATGACGACCAGGACGGCGACCGCCAGCGGCGGGTAGATCGAGCCGGGCAGCTGCCAGTACCAGGCGACGCCGCGGCCCCAGCGGTGCGGCACGATCCACATCACGTGGGAGAGGAACACCGCCAGCGTCACGCCGAGCAGCACCCGCCGGCCGGCGCTGCGGGCCTCCGCGGCCAGCAGGGCGATCAGCGGGAGGCACCACACCCAGTGGTGGGTCCAGCTGATCGGCGAGACCAGCAGCGCGGTGAGGGCGGCGCAGACGCCGCCCCAGGCGTCGGCCCGGCGCAGCACCCGGGCGGAGCGCCCGGCGAGCACGGCCACCCCGAGCCCGAGCGTGGCGACCAGCGCGGAGGCGATCAGCCCGACCGTGCCGGGGTCGTTGACGTCGAGCAGCCGGCAGACGGCCCCGCGCAGCGACTGGTTGTCGACCAGCACGGTGACGCCGACCCGGCTCGGGTCCCACAGGTACTTGGCCCAGAACCCGTACGAGGCGTCCGGCAGCACGGCCCAGCCGACCAGGCCGGCCGCCAGGAAGGTGGCGATGGAGACCAGGGCGGCCCTGGTCCGGCCGGTCAGGAACAGGTAGACGGTGAACAGCCCCGGGGTGATCTTGATCGCGGTGGCGAGGCCGATGCCCACGCCCTTGGACCGGCTGCGGTCCGAACGGGTGAGGTCCCACAGCACCAGGCAGAGGATGCCCAGGTTGACCTGGCCGTACTGGAAGGTGGTGTAGACCGGCTCCAGCCAGACCGCGAGGCCGGCGGCGAGGACGGTGGCCGCCGTCCGGTAGCGCCGGGCGGGCCAGCCGGCCAGCTTGAGCGACAGGTGCACGGCCAGGCCGAGCAGCGCGTAGTTGCCGAGCGTCACCAGGATCCGCAGCGGGCTCACGTCGAACCAGGTGCTCGGCACGAACAGCATCGCGGCGAACGGCGGGTAGGTGGCCGGGAGGTCCCAGCCGGGCAGCCGCATCGCGTACAGGTCGTCGCCGTTGACCACGGCCTGGCCCTCGGCCCGGTAGACGAGCATGTCGACCATGTTCGCCCCGTGCAGGTGGCGCTGGAGGACCAAGGCCGCCACCGACAGCACGGCCACGCAGGCCGCCGCGATGGTCCAGGAATTCGGTCTTCCGCTCGCCGGGCCGCCCTCGGGCCCCTCCGGGTCCGCCTGTCGCGTCCACCGTGTCAGACCGAACTCGCGCACCGCGATGGCACCCCGTTGAGATAGACCAGATCGTTCCCTCGTCACCGTCTGGGCCCACCCACCATAACCGACCCCTCTGAGAGCCCCCTGGGCCCGGAAGCACAACGAATTCCGCCCGGCGGGGGCGCTGTGAGCTCGGTCACGGAGCGGGCGGCCCGGGGCTTCGGGGCGTCAAAACGCGAAATCCCGCCGGGAGTTGAACTCCCGGCGGGATTTGCTGGGCCGATCGGAACCGGTCCGTTGGGTGGAGCTGAGGGGATTCGAACCCCTGACCCCCTCGATGCGAACGAGGTGCGCTACCGGACTGCGCCACAGCCCCAACGAGAAGAAACTCTAGCACCTTTCGGAGGGGGTCCGTGACCACCCCCCTGGTCGGGGGCGG
This sequence comes from Kitasatospora sp. NPDC059146, assembly GCF_042786665.1. Classification (NCBI taxonomy): domain Bacteria; kingdom Bacillati; phylum Actinomycetota; class Actinomycetes; order Kitasatosporales; family Streptomycetaceae; genus Kitasatospora; species Kitasatospora sp. NPDC059146. Next base: position 4,029 of record NZ_JBHZCY010000149.1, read on the forward strand.
TCACGGCGGTCATTCGTTGGCCGCGCGGGGGCGGGACTGCGGAGCCGGGGCTTCGGCGTACTGGTCGAACAGCGGGGTGGTGCGGGACTCGGCGGGCCGGCCGGCGGTCCAGGTGCCGGGGGCCGAGAGGTCCAGGCCGCGGGAGACCCGGGGGGCGACCGGCGCGGTGACGTAGGTCGGCAGCGGGACGGGCACCGGCTCCCAGGAGTCGGGGCCGGCCGCACCGCGCTCGCGTATGCCGTCGACCCACTCCTCGTGCTCGGTCGCCTCGGCCACCGCGGAGGCGGACGGCACCGCGACGGTGGCCTGCTCCGGATCGGCGGCCAGCCGCAGGTGCGGACGGCGGCCGGAGCGGTGCCCGGCGGGCGCGGGCGGGGCGTCGTCGTCCGGGGTGGGCGCCTCGACCGTCGGCCGGTCGTCCGCCGGGGCCTCGGCGCGCTGCCGCTCGCGCTGGCGCAGCCGCTCGGCCGCCTGGGCGGCCCGGTCGCGGTCCAGCTTCACCTCGTACCGCTGGCGCTCCAACTTGCGCAGGTGGCCGATGTAGAGGGTGAGCAGGACCGCCGGCACGGCCGGGACCCAGAGGAAGGCCAGGCCCGCCACCGCGGCGACCACCGCGCCGAGCGCGAAGGCCAGGAAGAGGGCGGTGACCATCCGGCGCCGACGGGCCAGCAGCAGCGCCCGGCGCTCGGACCCGACCTGCCGCACCGGGGCCGGCCGTTCGGCCGGCCGCTCCACCGGTGGTTCGGGCTCCCGCACGGCGGGGTCGCCGGAGTCGGCCGCGTCCCGCTCGGGGGGGCCGTCGCTGCTGTGCTCGTCGTCACGCGATTCGTCACCCAGGGCCCGGGCTGCCCGTCGCTCCAGCGCCGAACGCCCGGCCAGCAGGCGGATGGCGGTGCTGAAGCGTTCCGTCGGGCGCGCCTCGTTGAGTTCGTCCTGCCTGCGGAGCCACATGGGCACCAGATAGGCGGCCCAGGCCCCTACGATGACGGCGTAGATAAGGCCGCTACTGCTCACGATTCACACCGTACGGGCGACGGGGAAGGCCCGGCAGCAATTTGGCGCGGCGTGTCGTGTGATCAAGCTGATTCTCCGACTATTTTGCCGGTGTTTGTGACGGTCCGCCACCGCGCCGATGCCATATCGATATTTCTTTCGAACAAATATTCAATTACGTGGCTCGCGCCCGGAACTGAGCGCCCGCCAGCGCTCCAGCATCCCCTCCGGGACCTCCTCGGCGGTCAGGGCGTAGACCAGGTGGTCCCGCCAGTCCCCGTCGATGTGGAGATAGCGCGGGCGCATTCCCTCCGCACGGAAGCCGAGCTTTTCCACCACCCGTCGGCTCGGGCCGTTCTCCGGGCGGATGCAGACCTCGATCCGGTGCAGTCCGAGGGTGTGGAAGCAGTGGTCCACCGACAGCGCCACGGCCGTCGGCATGATGCCCCGGCCGGCCACCGCCTCGTCGATCCAGTAGCCGACGTTGGCCGAGCACATCGAGCCCCAGGTGATCCCGCCGACGGTCAACTGGCCGACCAGCTGGCCCTTGTGGAGCACCACGAAGGGCAGCATCCGGCCCGCCGAGGCCTCGCCGCGCAGGAAGCGGACCATCTGCCGGTAGGTCGGGCGGGGCCCGGCGGCCTGGCCGGCCGGGCCGGGCGGCACGGTGGCCTCCCAGCGCCGCAGCCAGTCCCGGTTGCGGCGGCTCACCTCCTGCCACTCGCGCTGGTCGCGGGCCCGGATCGGGCGCAGCACGACCTCCCCCTCGTGGAGTTCTACCGGCCAGCCGGCGTTCAGTGCCCTCTCCTCGATGCTTCGGTCCCGGAAGCCGGTGCGTCGGGCCGGGGGTGGTCCCCGCCGCCGAGCTGGTCGACGGCGTGCGCGAGCAGCGGCTCCAGGACGGTCAGACCGTCCTTGACGCCGCCGGTCGAACCCGGCAGGTTGACGATCAGGGTACGTCCGGCGAGCCCGGACAGCCCGCGGGAGAGCGCCGCGGTCGGCACCTTGTCGCGGCCGTACGCGCGGACGGCCTCGGCGATGCCGGGGACCTGCCGGTCGATCACCCGGGCGGTCATCTCGGGGGTGAGGTCCATCGGCGAGATGCCGGTGCCGCCGGTGGTCAGCACCACGTCGTAGCCGGCGGCGACGGCCTCGCGCAGGACGGCCTCGACCGACTCGCCGTCCGGGACGACCCGCGGGCCGTCGACGGTGAAGCCCATCGCGGTCAGACCCGCCACCAGCAGCGGGCCGCCCTTGTCCTCGTACACCCCGGCCGAGGCCCGGTTGGAGACCGTCACCGCGAGCGCCTTCATGCGCCCACCTCGCTTCGCTCGGCAGGGGCATTCGCCCATCCGCACCTCTTGACGGCTCGCTCGCTCCGCTCGCTCACGCCGAAACCTCCGGCGCGAACCAGTCGCCGCTCTTGCCGCCGGTCTTGCTGAGCACCCGGACGGACTCGATGCTCGCGCCCTTGTCGACCGCCTTGACCATGTCGATCACGGTCAGCGCGGCGACCGTCACCGAGGTCAGCGCCTCCATCTCGACACCGGTGCGGTCGGCGGTGCGCACGGTGGCGGTGATCTCGACCGCGTCGTCGCCGACGGTGAGGTCGACCTCGACGCCGGAGACCGCGATCGGGTGGCAGAGCGGGATCAGGTCCGAGGTCCGCTTGGCGCCCATGATCCCGGCGATCCGGGCCACCGCGAGGGCGTCGCCCTTGGGCACGCCCTCGCCGCGCAGCAGCGCCACCACCCGCGGCGAGACCCTGACCCGCCCGGCCGCGACGGCGGTGCGCGCGGTGGCGGCCTTCTCGGAGACGTCGACCATCCGGGCGGCGCCCCGGTCGTCGACGTGGGTGAGGCGGTCGCCGGGATTCGGTGTCGTCACGGGTAACTCCAGGGGCGCGCAGGTCGAATACCGCGCTACCGTACCGCTCTGCCGCCGCCCGCTCGCCCCGGGGCGCTGCTGACCCGCCGCCCGCGGAACGCTCAGGAGTCCAGCAGCACCACGTCGACCTCGCTGCCGGCGGGCAGCTCGGTGACCTCCTCGGGAACGGTGATCAGGCAGTTCGCCCGGGCCAGCGCCCCGACCAGGTGCGAGTCGGCGGCGCCCACCGGCCGCACGGTGCCGTCCGCCGCGTACCGGCCGCGCAGGAACTGCCGGCGCCCGGCCGGGGAGCGCAGCGCGGACGGGCAGAGCGCGCGCACCACCGGGCGGTGGACGTCGGTCGCGCCCAGCATGGTGCGGATCACCGGGCGGACGAAGAGCTCGAAGGAGATGTAGGCGCTCACCGGGTTGCCCGGCAGGGCGAGCAGCGGCACCCCGGCCGCGCCGCCGATCCGGCCGAAGCCCTGGGGCTTGCCGGGCTGCATCCGCAGCTTGCGGAAGTCGACTCCCCCGTAGGACTCGAAGACCTCCTTGACCACGTCGTACGCGCCGACGCTGACCCCGCCGCTGGTGACGATCAGGTCGGCCCGGCCGAGCTGCTCCTCCAGCACGGCGCGCAGCCGGTCGGCGTCGTCGGGGACGGCACCGACCCGGAAGGCGATGGCGCCGGCCTCCTGGGCGGCCGCGGTGAGGGTGAAGCTGTTGGAGTCGGAGATCTGCCCGGGCCCGACCGGCTCGCCGGGCTGGACCAGCTCGCTGCCGGTGGAGAGCACCACGACCCGGGGCCGCGGGCGGACCTTCACGGTGGCCCGGCCGATCGCGGCGAGCAGGCCGAGCTGGGTGGGGCCGAGCCGGGTGCCGGCCTCCAGGACGGTGGTGCCGGCGGCGACGTCGCTGCCGCGGCGGCGGATGTGGGCGCCCTCGGCGACCGGGCGCAGCACCCGGACCTCCTCGTCCGGCACCGGCGCGGTCATCGCGGCGGCGGCCGTCCCGGTGCCGGTGCCGCCGTCGGTCCACTCGACCGGGGCGACCGCCTGGGCGCCGGGCGGCACCGGGGCGCCGGTCATGATCCGGGCGGCCCGGCCGGGGCCGACCCTGGGCAGGTCGCCCGCGCCGGCCGCGATGTCGCCGACCACGGCGAGCACCGAGGGGTAGGCCTCGGTGGCGCCCCGGGTGTCGGCGGTGCGGACGGCGTAGCCGTCCATCGAGCTGTTGTCGAAGGGCGGCAGGTCGCCCTCGGCGACCACGTCCTCCTCCAGCCGGCAGCCCTGGGCGTCGAGCAGCTGGAGCTCGATCGCGGGCAGCGGGCCGACCGCGGCCAGGACGTCGGCGCGGTGCTCGTCCACCGTCCAGAAGCGAGGAGCCGCCGGTGCCCGGTCCGCGGACCCGTCGCAGCAGGCTGCGGGGGTGGTGGTGTGCTCCGTGGACCGGGTCATCGGCGGCTCGCTCTCTGTGTCGTGAGATCAGTCCTGCAGCTCGGAACCGACGAACTCCCGCAGCCAGGAGCGGAACTCCGGGCCCAGGTCCTCGCGTTCGGCGGCCAGTCGGACGATAGCGCGCAGGTAGTCGGCGCGGTCGCCGGTGTCGTAGCGGCGGCCCTTGAAGAGCACGCCGTGCACCTGGCCGCCGGCCTCGGCGTCGCGGGTGGTCAGCTCGCGCAGGGCGTCGGTGAGCTGGATCTCGCCGCCGCGGCCGGGCGGGGTCTCGCGCAGCACGTCGAAGACCAGCGGGTCGAGGACGTAGCGGCCGATGACGGCGTAGTTGGAGGGCGCCTCGCCCGGCTCGGGCTTCTCGACCAGGTCGGTCACCTGGAAGACGTCCTCGCCGAAGCCGTTCGCCTTGACGGCCGCGCAGCCGTAGAGGTGGATCTGGGAGGGGTCGACCTCCATGAGGGCGACGACCGAGCCGCCGAGCTCCTGCTGCACCTCGATCATGCGGGCGAGCAGCGGGTCGCGCGGGTCGATCAGGTCGTCGCCGAGCAGGACGGCGAAGGGCTGGCCGGCGACGTGCTGCTCCGCGACGGAGACGGCGTGGCCGAGGCCCTTCGGGTCGCCCTGGCGGACGTAGTGCATGTTGGCCAGCTCGACGGACTCGCGGACCCGGCGCAGGCGGTCCTCGTCGCCCTTGCGGACGAGGAGCTCCTCCAGCTCGTAGGCGCGGTCGAAGTGGTCCTCCAGCGCGCGCTTGTTGCGGCCGGTGACCATCAGTATGTCGGAGAGGCCGGCGGCGGAGGCCTCCTCGACGACGTACTGGATGGCCGGCTTGTCGACGACGGGCAGCATCTCCTTCGGGGTGGCCTTGGTCGCCGGGAGGAAGCGGGTGCCCAGTCCGGCCGCGGGTACCACGGCCTTGGTTACCGGAATACGGGAGGTGGTCGTCGTCATGCGTTTACCTTACTCAGGCACGTTTTCGCCCGGCCGAGCGCGGTCGGGCGGCTAGGACAGCACGTCCCGGGGCACGGCCACGGTGGCGGGCGTATGGGAAGCGACCGGCTGGGCCAGGGGGTCCCCTCCGGTACAGGCCGACAGACTACCCGGCTTTTCCGAACGGTCACGTTCGGGAGTCGGCGCCCGCTCCGGCCCGGATGCGGGCTGCTCACGGGGCCCGGCGGGGCGGCCGGGGCCCGGCGCCAGCCGCCAGCAGTCGCCGCCGGCGCGGCGGGCGGCGGCCAGGGCCCCGTCGGCGGAGCGCAGCAGGACGGCCGCGTGGGCGCCGTCCTCGGGGAGCACGGCGATGCCGACGGCGGCGGTCAGGCCGTTGCCCCCGGCCGGACGGGGCGCCCGGGTGCCGGAGGACCAGTCGAGCAGCAGGTGCCGGCGCACCGACCAGACCAGCCGCTCGGCGACCTGCGCGGCGCCCTCGGCGCCGGTGTCCGGGAGCACCACCAGGAACTCCTCGCCGCTGTAGCGGCCCAGGGTGTCGGCGCGGCGGATCTCCATGGCGAGCCGCTGGGCGAGGTCGCGCAGTATCGCGTTGCCGCGGGCCCGGCCGTGCTCGGCGAGCACCGCGTCGAAGCCGGCGATCTCCAGCAGCAGGACGGCCAGCGGGCGCGGGCCCTCGGCCTGGCCGGTGTGCTCGGCGCGGCGGGCCCGTTCGATCTCCCGGTCCAGGGTGAGCTGCAGGTGGCGGTAGTTCCAGACGCCGGTGAGCGGGTCGCAGGAGGCGGTCCGCTCCAGCTCGGCGCAGCGCTCCTCCAGTTCGGCGATCCGGCCGGTCAGCCGTTCCCGGTCGGCGGCCGCCCCGGCCCGCTCCCGGCGCGCGCGCAGTCCGAGCACGGTGGCGCCGGCCAGCGCGGGGGCGCTCAGCGCGGCCAGGGCCTGGACCAGCAACGGGGTGGACAATCGGGGCGCCCTTTCGCGTGTCAGGCTCTGCGCGTCACGGTTTTCGGACGTGGAGGATCCGGTGCACAACGAGAAGAGCGACCTGAGGACACGGCTGTTGACGCGGCGCCGCGCACTCACCGCCGAGGGGCGCGCGCGGGCGGCACTCGCGCTGGCCGGACACGCGCGGGAACTGGCCGCGCCGGGCAGCACGGTGGCCGCGTACGTGTCGGTGGGCGCGGAGCCCGGGACGCGTCCGCTGCTGGACGCGCTGCGGGAGAGCGGCGTCCGGGTGCTGCTGCCGGTGCTGCTGCCCGACAACGACCTGGACTGGGCCGAGTACGCGGGGCCGGCGGCGCTGGCCGCGGCCGGGCGCGGGCTGCTGGAGCCGGTCGGGCCGCGGCTCGGGCCGGAGGCCGTCACGGGGGCCTCGGTGGTGCTGCTGCCGGGCCTGGCGGTGGACGCCGCCGGGCTGCGGCTGGGCCGCGGCGGGGGCAGCTACGACCGGGTGCTGGCCCGGCTGGAGCGGGCCGGGGCGCGGCCGGTCCTGGCGGTGCTGCTGTACGAGCACGAGCTGCTGGAGCGGGTGCCGGCCGAGCCGCACGACCTGCCGGTGGACCTCGCGGTCACGCCCTCCGGGGTGCGGGCGCTCGGCCGGGACGGCGGCGGCTGAGGCGGCGGCCGGGACGGCGGCGGCTGAAACGGCGGCGGCCCCGCTCTCCCGGGGAGGAGGGCGGGGCCGCGCGGGCTCGGGACGGGCCTCAGCCCGTGGTGAGCACCAGCTTGTGCTTGGTGGCCTTCTCGACCGCGTCCGGCGTGTAGGCCCAGGTCAGCAGCTTGCCCTTGAGCCAGAGGTCGGTCTGGTCGTTGTAGTTCTGGTGGAAGGCGTGGCCCGAGGCGCCGCCGACGTTGACCCAGCGCGAGGAGTCCAGGTCGTTCAGGTCGACCACCATCCGCATCGACGGGATCCAGTCCACCTGGTAGCCCGCCGCCGCGTTCCAGCCGGCCGCGTCGACCGCCGCCGAGCCGCCGGAGAGGCGGTACGGGCCGCGGTTGAGCAGCTTGTGGACGAGGCCGGAGGCGATCGAGGAGTTGTCGGTGCCGAGGGTCTGCTCGCGCAGCTCCAGCTTGTGCAGGCGGCCCCAGCTCCAGGTGGAGATGTCCTTGCCGAGCAGCGAGGTCAGGTCCTGCCGGGCGTTCTTCATCGCCTCCTTGAGCAGGTTGTCCAGGCCCTTCTGCTCCTTGTGGTCGGAGTCGATGTACGTCCACCAGGAGCTGTCGGGCTTGTCGAGCTGGGTGCGCACGACCTCGGTCCAGCGGTCGCCGCCGTCCGGCTGGGCCTTGCTCGGGTCGCGGGTGCCGCACTGGGTGACGATCTTGCTGGAGCTGTCCGGCTTGGTCGGGTCGTCCTGCTGGCGCACCAGCAGGCAGTTGTCCTTGGCCCGGATGTCGGCCGGGAACTTCTGCCCGAAGGCCAGGCTGAGCAGGTTGCGCCAGACGCCGTTGTAGTAGGCGGCGGCGGCCGAGTCGGCGTCCTGGTGGAAGTTCCAGTCCTTGAGCAGGTCCTGGGCCTCGCGCACGTAGGGGTCGTCGATCCGCTGCTTGAGCAGCAGTGGGACCAGCGTCTTGGCCATGATGCTGGTGTTGTCCAGCTGGAGGGTCTGCATGTCGTCCGGCGAGATCTTGCCGTTGTTCTTGAGCAGGCCCTCGATCTGGTCGGTGATCTCCTTGGCCCGGGTGCCGTACTCCCAGTCCTTGGTGAGGCTGTACTTGTAGCTCGGGTCCACCACGGCCTGGTTGGCGGTGACGATGTAGCCGGCCGCCGGGTTGAGGCTGTACGGCAGGGCGGTGAAGGGGACCGGGTCCGGCTTCCACTGGTACGAGGAGTCCCAGCCCGGGGCCGGCATCGAGCCGTCGCCCTTGCCGCGCACCGGGATGACGCCCGGGGCCTGGTAGCCGATGTTCTTGCCGTCGGCGTAGATCAGGTTCTGCGCGGGGACGGCGAAGTCCTTGGCGGCGGCGCGGAACTCGTCCCAGTTGCGGGCCCGGTCCAGTTCGAAGACCGCGTCCATGGTCCTGCCCGGGCTGAGCGCCGTCCACTGCAGGGCGACGCCGTAGCCGCCGGTGCCGCGGTCGGGGGCGGAGCTGCCGTTGGGGGCGTACTTGCCGACGTTCTGCTGCTCGGTGCTGACGTCCGAGATGAGCGGGGCGCCGGTGCGGGTGGTGCGGACGGTGATGGTGCGGTCCTCGCCGCCGGCGACCTTGATGGTCTCCTTGCGGAGGTCGAACTTCTCGTCCTTGCCGTCCACCTGGTAGGTGTCCGGGCCGGTGACCTTCTCCAGGTAGAGGTCGGTCACGTCGGCGCCCAGGTTGGTGAAGCCCCAGGCGACGTCCTTGTTGTGGCCGATCACCACGCCGGGCATGCCGGCGAAGGTGAACCCGGTGACGTCGAACTGGCAGGCCGGCGAGGCGGTCCGGCAGTGCAGGCCCATCTGGTACCAGACCGAGGGCAGGCCGGGGCCGAGGTGCGGGTCGTTGGCCAGCAGCGGCTTGCCGGTGGTGGTGTGCGAGCCGGCGACCACCCAGGAGTTGGAACCGATGCCCTGGCCGGGGCGGCCGAGCAGCTGCGGCATCCCGTCGATCCGGTCGCTGAGGCCCTGCAGCAGCGCCTTGGTGGTGGCCGCGCCCTGGGCGGTGCCCGCGCCGGGGGCGGCGCCGGACGGGGCCGAGCCGTCGGCCGGGCGGTAGGTGTCGCCGTTGACGGTGCCGGTCTTCACGATCGTGCCGTTGCGGGCGTACGGGTAGTCCGGGTACAGCTCGGCGATCTTGTCCGGGCCGAAGTCCTGGGCCAGCAGCGAGCGGTCGATCTCCTCCTGGAGGTTCCCGGAGAGGTTCCAGGCCATCGCCTTGAGCCAGGCCACCGAGTCGACCGGGGTCCACTGCTCGGGCTTGTAGCCGCTGTTGACCGCGCCGAGCATGGCGTACTCCAGCGAGGCCTTCTCCCCGCCGGGGTGCTCGGCGAGCCAGGCGTTCACGCCGTCCGCGTAGGCCTGGAGGTACTTCTTGGTCTCCGGCGAGAGCTTGGTGTCGTACTCCTTCTGCGCCACCTGCCGCCAGCCCATGGTGCGGATGAAGGAGTCGGTGTCGACCTGGCCGTCGCCGAACATCTCGGACAGCCGGCCCGCGGTGATGTGCCGCCGGACGTCCATCTCCCAGAAGCGGTCCTGGGCCTGGACGTAGCCCTGGGCGCGGAACAGGTCCTCGCTGGTGTCCGCGTACAGCTGCGGGATGCCGTTGGCGTCGCGCTTGACGTCGACCGGCGCGCTCAGGCCCGCCACCTTGACCGTGCCGTCCACCTCCGGGAAGGAGGCGCGGACCGCGGTGACCCCGCGGTAGCCGCCGTAGCCGACACCGGCCACCAGCAGCACGACCAGCACGATCACGATCAGACGGGCGCGCCGGAACTTCTTCGAGCGGGGCATCTGGGTCCTTGCGGTCCTGACTTCGGGGCGGGCGGGCGTGTCCAGGGCCTGGGGCCGTGACAGGGCACCACATTAGGCCGAGTCGGACGGCCGGCGTGCACGGGGGACGCTCCCGGCGGGATCGGAGGCGGTCAACGGGCGGCCCGGAAGGGGCCGGTGGGCGCCCCGAGGGCGCTCACGGCGGGCGCGACGAGGAAGGAAGTAGGCAATGAAACTAAAGATATGGCAAAATGTTAGACTGAGTAACGATCCGCAACAGGAGCATTGACGACTTCTTAACGGGTCGACGGTCCGGCACCGCCCGGCCCGGCACCACCTGACACCCCGCCCGCCCATGCCTGCCCGAGGTGCCACTGCGTGAACGTCGCCCACCTGAACCAGCTCCTGCTCGAAGCCTCCGTGATCCTGCTCTTCGCAGTGGTCGCCGTCCGGTTCTCGACCCGATCAGGGCTGCCCAGTCTGCTGATCTACCTCGGGATCGGCGTGGCACTGGGCCAGAACGGGATCGGCGTCACCTTCAACAACGCCGAACTGACCCAGGTGCTCGGCTACGCGGCACTCGTGGTGATCCTCGCCGAGGGCGGCCTCAAGACCAGTTGGCGCGAGGTCAGACCCGCCATGCCGGCGGCCACCGTCCTGGCCACCGTCGGCGTCGGCGTCAGCGTCTTCGTCACCGCGGCCGGCGCGCACTGGCTGGTCGGCCTGGACTGGCGCACCTCGCTGCTGCTCGGCGCGATCGTCTCCTCCACCGACGCCGCCGCCGTCTTCTCGGTGCTGCGGATGGTCCCGCTGCCGCACCGGCTCACCGGCCTGCTGGAGGCCGAGTCCGGCTTCAACGACGCGCCCGTGGTCATCCTGGTCGTCGCCTTCGCCTCCACCGGCGAGCTGGACTCCTGGTACATGCTGCTCGCCACGATCGCCGCCGAACTGGCGATCGGCGCCGCGGTGGGCCTGGCCGTCGGCAAGCTCGGCGCGTTCGCCGTCAAGCACGTCGCCCTGCCGTCCTCCGGCCTGTACCCGATCGCCGTGGTCGCCCTGACCGTGCTCGCCTACGCCGGCGGCGCGCTGCTGCACGGCTCCGGCTTCCTCGCCGTCTACATCAGCGCGGTGATCCTCGGGAACTCCAAGCTGCCGCACGGCCCGGCCGTCCGCGGCTTCGCCGACGGGCTCGCCTGGATCGGGCAGATCGGGATGTTCGTACTGCTCGGACTGCTCGCCTCGCCCGAGACCATGGGCGACGCGGTGGTCCCCGCGCTGGTGGTCGGCGGGGTGCTGGTCTTCCTCGCCCGGCCGCTGTCCGTGGTACTCACGCTCACCCCGTTCAAGGTGCCCGTCCGCGAGCAGGCACTGCTGAGCTGGGCCGGACTGCGCGGGGCGGTGCCCATCGTCCTCGCCACCATCCCGGTGGTCTCCGGGGCGCACAAGGCCGACGACGTGTTCAACATCGTCTTCATCCTGGTCGTGGTCTTCACCCTGCTCCAGGGCCCGACCCTGCCCTGGATGGCCAAGCGGCTGCGGATCGGCGAGGGCGCCATGGGCCAGGACCTCGACATCGAGTCCGCGCCACTGGAGAAGCTGCACGGGCACCTGCTCTCGGTCACGCTGTCGCCGACCTCCAAGATGTCCGGCGTGGAGGTCAGCGAGCTGCGGCTGCCCAAGGGGGCGGCGGTCACCCTGGTCGTACGGGACGGCAGCTCCTTCGTGCCGGACAAGGCGACGATGCTGCGCGGCGGGGACGAGCTGCTGGTGGTCACCACGGACGAGGTCGGCGAGGCGGCCGAGCGGCGGCTGCGGGCCGTGGACAAGGGCGGCAAGCTGGCGGGGTGGCTGAACGGGCGCTGAGGCGCCGCCGGGGTGGCTCGGGTGACCTGAAAGGCCTGAGGGGCCCGGGTGGCTCGGGTGGCCTGGGTGGTCTGGCGGGATCTACGCGCGTAACTGTATGGTGGTACGACCACGCCGTATGACTACCGTTAGAACACCCCCAGCATCTGCCTGACGCAGAGTTGGCGCGACCGCTCGGCGGCCGCGGTCCGGCCCCGGCCCACCAGGCCCGGCCGGCCCGGTATCTACCCCGGTCGACGCGCGAGAGGACGACTCTCGGCGCCGTCGGGGCCACCCCATGCCCTGCCGCGCTACCAGGCAGCAGGAAGGACCGACCGTGACGGCCCGCCGAACGGTCGAGACCACCGCGGACAGCGCTCCGGACACCGCGGACAGCACCCCGAACAGCGCGACCACCGACGCCGCGACACCGGCCAAGGTCGGGTACGGCGCGCTGCTGCGCACGCCCGGAGCCTGGACCTTCCTGGCCCCCGCCTTCATCGCGCGCATGCCCTACGCGATGCTCAGCATGGGCATCCTGCTCCTGGTCAAGGACACCCACGGCTCCTACGGCACCGCGGGCACCGTCACGGCCATCGCCGCCGTCGCCCAGGCCCTGATCGGCCCGCAGACCGGACGGCTCGCCGACCGGTACGGGCAGGCCGCCGTCCTCGTCCCGACCGTCGTGGTGCACGCGGCCTCGGTCGGCCTGCTGATCGCGCTGGCGCTCGGCCACGCGCCCGCCTGGAGCCTGTTCCTGGCCGCCGTCCCGGCCGGCGCGAGCGTTCCGCAGATCGGCGCGATGGTCCGGGCCCGCTGGATCGCCACCATCGGCGCCGAGGGCGCGTCCGCCTCCGCGTCGGCCAAGGTGAGCACCGCCTTCGCCTTCGAGTCCGTGACGGACGAGTTCACGTTCGTGATCGGCCCGATCCTGGCCGCCAACATCGCCACCTCGGTGAACCCGGCCACCGCCCTGGTCGTCGAGGCCGCGCTGACCTTCGTCGGCGGCCTGGTCTTCGCCGCCCAGCGCCGCACCGCACCCGCCCGGATCACCCCGGAGCCCGGCGTCCGGCGCGCCTCCGCACTGTCCTCCCCCGGCGTCCGGCTGCTGGCCGGGGTGATCCTCGGGGTCGGGGCCGTGTTCGGCGGCATGCAGGTCTCGGTGAACGCCTTCGCCGACTCGGTCGGCCAGCACGACGCGGCCGGCACCGTGTACGGGATCTTCGCCGGCGGCTCGATGGTCGCGGGCGTGCTCTACGGCGTCATCGCCTGGCGGCGGGCCGTCCAGCAGCGGATGGTGGTCAGCTACGCGCTGCTGGTGGCGGGCTGCTCCACGCTGTGGGCGATGCCGAACCTGGTCACGCTCTCGATCGCCGCGCTGGTCTGCGGCCTGGCCATCGCGCCGACCCTGATCAGCGGCTACACCCTCGTCGAGACCCTGGTCGAGGACGGGGCCAAGACCGAGGCCTTCACCTGGCTGACCGGCGCCATCGGCCTGGGCCTGGCGGTCGGCTCGATGGTGGCCGGGCGGCTGATCGACGCCCACGGGCCGTCCGCCGGGTTCCTGGTGCCGCTGGTCGGCGCCGGGCTGGGTGTGATCGCGCTGGTGTCGCTGCGGCACCTGCTGGTGGCCCCGGGCGGGGCGGGCCGCGTGGTGGCCTCCTCGGCCGACCTCGGCGGCGCGGCACAGCTGGTCGGTGCCGCGAAGGGCTGAACGCGCGGTCGTCGGTGACTCGGTACCGGCTCATCTCACACCGGATTCGCTGGACTGATCCAACGGAATACCGCATCATTGACCATCGTTAGCACTCATCAGGCGAGAGTGCCAGGAGGAAGACAAGTGCCCACGTACCAGTACCAGTGCACCGAGTGCGGCAACGGCCTGGAGGCGGTGCAGAAGTTCACCGACGAGGCGCTGACCACGTGCCCCGACTGCCAGGGACGGCTCCGCAAGGTCTTCTCGGCCGTGGGCGTCGTGTTCAAGGGCTCGGGCTTCTACCGGACCGACAGCCGTTCGTCCTCCAGCAGCTCGGTGAGCTCCGGATCGTCCTCCGGCTCGTCGACGTCGTCGGGCTCCGGCTCGGCCGGCTCGTCGTCCGGTTCTTCGAGCACGTCGAGCACGTCGAGTTCGTCCAGCTCGTCCAGCAGCCCGGCTCCGGCCGCCGGCTGACCCCGGTCTCACGGGAAGGCCCGTCGGCCCCGCTCCACGCGGGGACGGCGGGCCTTTTCGCGTGTCGCGGCAGGTCTTTCGCGCGCCGGGCGGGCCTTTCCGCGCACCGCCGTCAACTTCCGGAATCGAAACAACTCGTGCGGGTGTACGAAGTTGTCCACAGGGGCGGGTTTGTCCACAGGCTGTGGGAATCGACTTCCGGGGCACGGCGCATCCGCGCAAGGTAGGGGACACCGAGCAAGACCCACCTGATTCCGGAGGTGTCCCGATGACGACCACGACCTTGCCCCTCCCGCTGCCCGCCCCCTCCGTACCGCCCCGGCGGGAGGTGCCGAGCTTCCCGCCGATCCGGCGCGGCTGCGGCGGGTGGCACCGCTGGCGCCGGGCCGTCCGACGGCGGGGCGGGGTGCCCGCGCTGGTGCTGCTCGCGGCGGCCGCGGCATTCGCCTCCGGGCCCGCGCGGGCCGGGCTGCCACCGCCCCCGGGCGGCGGCGTGGGCCGTACGGGTTGTCAATCCGGGCTTCCGGAAGATCACCCGTAACCCGGCGACGACTTCGTCGTTCGAGGCGGCATGAAAGGCTTCAAGGAATTCCTGCTGCGTGGAAATGTCGTCGAACTCGCCGTCGCCGTGGTCATCGGCGCGGCCTTCACCAACATCGTCAACGCCTTCGTCAAAGGCGTGATCAATCCGATCGTCGGCGTGTTCGGGACGAAGGACCTGGCGTCCTACAGTTCCTGCCTCAAGGGGCCCTGCGAGGTGAGCGCCACCGGTGAGGTCACGTCCGGGATCCTCATCCTGTGGGGGTCGGTGCTCAGCGCCCTCCTGCAGTTCCTGATCACCGCCGCCGTCGTCTACTTCGTGCTGATCGTGCCGATGAACCGGATGGCGGCCAAGCGGAAGAGCGCCGCCGAGGTGGCGGCCGAGGCCGAGGCCAAGGAGGTCCAACTGCTGACCGAGATCCGCGACGCGCTGGTCGTGGCGCGCTAGGAAGTCCCTCAGTCGCCGTGGTGCGGCGGGCGCTGGCTCAGGTACCAGTCCAGCCCCCGCCCACCGCCGGCACCCGCCCCGGGGCGATCGCCCCAGCCGGCGTCGGTGTCGTCCCTGGACTGCTGGTCCAGCGGGTCGCGGAAGACCAGGCGGGCCTTGGCGGAGGTGGAGGTGGTGGAGGCGGGAGGGGTGGTGGTGGGTGGGGTGGAGGGGGAGGGTGGGAGGGAGGGGGAGGGGGAGGGAGGGGCGGGGGTGCCCCCCCGCGCCCGGTCCTGGCCCTGTTCGCGCCCCGGTTCCTGCGCCTGCCCTTGTTCCTGCTCGCTCATCTCATCCACTCCCCTGCTCGCGGTCCGACCTGTCCTTTCAGCGTAGAAGCCTCGCGAGGCTCCCGACGACACGCGCCGGCCCGGGTGCGGAGCACTCCGCACCCGGGCCCGGGTGGTCGGCCTCGGCCGCCGGCCGTCAGGCGGCCTCGAAGCCCGCGTGGTCGGCGATCTTCTTGAGCTCGGCCAGGGCGTGCTTCTCGATCTGCCGGATCCGCTCACGGGTGAGGCCGTGCTGCTTGCCCACCTCGGTGAGGGTGCGCTCGCGGCCGTCCTCCATGCCGTAGCGGGAGCGGATGATCGAGGCGGTGCGGTCGTCCAGCCGCCCGATCAGGCCGTCCAGCTCCTCGCGGCGGAGCATCACCATCACGGCGTCCTCGGGGGACGTCGCCCCGGTGTCCTCCACCAGGTCGCCGAACTGGGTCTCGCCCTCGTCGTCGACCGACATGTTGAGGCTGACCGGGTCCCGCGCCCAGTCCAGCACGTCCTTGATCCGGGCCTCGGTGGTGTCCAGCTCGGCCGCGATCTCGGCCGGCTCCGCCTCACGCCCCAGCTCCTTGGACTTCTCCCGCTGCACCCGGCGGATCCGGCCGAGTTCCTCGACCAGGTGCACGGGCAGCCGGATGGTGCGGGACTGGTCGGCGATCGAGCGGGTGATCGCCTGCCGGATCCACCACGTCGCGTAGGTGGAGAACTTGAAGCCCTTGGCGTAGTCGAACTTCTCGACGGCGCGCACCAGACCGGCGTTGCCCTCCTGGATGAGGTCCAGCAGGGGCAGGCCGCTGCGCGGGTAGCGCCGGGCGACGGCCACCACCAGGCGCAGGTTCGAGCGGATGAAGACGTCCTTGGCGCGCTCGGCGTCGGCGGCTATCGTCTCCAGCTCCTCGCGCGTGATGCCGTCGGGGAGCCGGCCGTCGGGGAGTTCGCTCTCCTCCAGCAGGTGCTGGGCGTACACACCGGCCTCGATCCGCAGCGAGAGCTCGACCTCCTCGGCGGCATCGAGCAGGGGCGTCCTGGCGATCTCGTCGAGGTACATACCGACCAGGTCGCGGTCGGCCTCAAGGTTGGTCGGGCGGGCCGTGCGAGTCCGGTCGGCCCTGTCGCGAACGACGGCACGGGTGGCCATGCTTGCTCCCTTTGCTGGTGTTGCCGAGGTCTGCCTGCCTGCCCCCCTGGAGGGCAAGAAGTGCGGGCCCCCAGGGGCTCACACGTAACGATCCAACGAACAGATTCCGGACAACATTCCCAAGTCGTTCAGATTCTTCCTCGTGATGCAGTATCCTGCCGGTTTTCACCCCGGTCCTGGACACTCGGTGACCGCCCGGGCACCTCGGGTGCCCGTTCGCGACCGCCCGTGGAACGCCTCTTCACCGACCGCACACGCAACCGTCGCCCATGGGTTGAACAGGCGAACGCTTGTGGACGTTCCCGCGCGCCCTCGACTTCCGCCCGCGCCCGCCCCCCGGCGCACGCAGGTCCTCCGCACAAAAGATGCCGAATCGCTATCACTCCAGCTCCCGATCGGCACAGCGCACTGGGAAGGTGTCAGGCATGCACCTGACCAACAGCACGAGACCCGTCACCGTGCGTCATCGCCGCCTCCTCCGGGACGCGTCGGTCGCGCTGGGCTGCGCCGCGCTGTTCGGCCTCCTGGCGGCGCTGGTGACGGGCCGCTGGCACCCCCTGCACGAGTTCGACCAGGACTGGATCGGCGGACTGCACTCCTACGCACGCGATCACCGGATCTGGACCGCCGCGGTGCAGACCCTCTCCGACATCGGCGGCCCGGTCACGATGCGTATCCTGCTGGGCTGTGCGGCCGCCTGGCTCCTGCTGATCGGTGCCCGGGTGCTGGCCGGCTGGGTGGCCGCCCAGGCGCTGGTGGGCTGGGCGGCCCAGTGGGCGCTCAAGCTGGCCGTCGGCCGGCAGCGGCCCGCCTTCTCCGACCCGGTGTCGCACGCGGGCGGCCCGGCCTTCCCCTCCGGGCACGCCATGGCCTCGGCGATCACCTGTGCCGTCCTGGTCGGCCTGGTCTGGTACCGGGTCGGCCGACGCGGCCGGACCGCCGCCTGCGCGGTGGCCGCGGTGACGGTGCTGACCATCGGCTGGACCAGGACCGCCCTCGGGGTGCACTGGCCCAGCGACGTACTGGCCGGCTGGCTGGCCGCCGGCGCCGTGCTGGGCGTCGTGACGGCCGTGATCGAACTCTGGCGGCCGGGAGCCCTGGCCCGGGACGTCCGACGGGTCAACTGGCGCACCAGGCCCAGGGTCCAGCGGGTCATCGTGCCGTCCGTCCGCATGCCGCGGGCCGACGAGCCGCTGGAGGAGAGCGAGTTGGACGGTCCGCTCCGCTGACCCGGCCCCGAGGGGGCGGTGCCGGAGGACCGAGGGAGCGGAGGGACGGGAACGCCGCAGGCCCTCCGCCCGGGGTGGGCGGAGGGCCTGCGAACTGCGGTTCTGAATGTGCCCCAGGCAGGATTCGAACCTGCGACACCGGCTTTAGGAGAGCCGTGCTCTATCCCCTGAGCTACTGAGGCGTGGCCGGTCGGTGACCAGGCCGTTCACAGCGTACCGGATCAGGGGTCGGCCGGGGGTGGCGGACCGGGAGGCGGGGGTGCCGGGGTCTGACGGGGGGACAGCGCGGGGGGTGGCCGGCGCGCCGGCGGCCCCCCCCCC
>NZ_JBHZCY010000150.1:0-21599 GCF_042786665.1 Kitasatospora sp. NPDC059146
CCAGGCTGCGCGCCCTGGTCAGCGGCGGACCCGGCTCCTGGGACGTGGGCGGGGCTGCCGGGGGGCCGGGCGGCCGCGCCGTGTTCTCGCCAGTGGCCGAGCAGGTGGCTGTTGGTGGCGGTGACGACGTGGACACCGCGGCCGAGCGCCAGGACGGCCTCATCGGCGGCCTGTTGCCGCAGCTGCGGGGAGGACGGCAGCGCCTGGACCAGCACCCGCGCACCGGTCCGGTCGAGGGTCCGCGCCAGCGGGCCCGGCGGAGCCCACTCGGCCCGGGGCGGGACCGGGCCGCCGTCCCGCAACTCCACCTCCGCCGACCCGACCCGGACGGCCGCCAGCCTCGGCCGGACGCCGTGGTCGCGGGCGAGCTCGTCCGCGTGCGTCAGCAACCGCTCGGCGAAGGCGCGGCCGACCGGGCCGAAGCCCGAGAGGACGACCGCCGGGTCGTCGTCCGAACGCACGACCGCCGGGTCGTCGCCCGGCGCGGCCGGGGGCACGGGCCCGGCAACTGGTGAGGACATCCGGGCAGGATACCCCCGGGGCCGTCGGGCACTCGGCGCCCTGCCCGGCCGGGCCGGCGCGCGGCCGCGCCCGCCGTCCGGGTGGCGCCGACTCTCGGCTTCGGCACCGGCGGTGAGCATCCGTCCGCCGCCCGCTCCGGACCGGGAACCGGAGGCGGACCAGGTGGAACCATCCCACCGGGTCCGGCCCGGTGGCCGAGCAGGGTGTCCCGGGGTTGCATGGGGTGACCGAGCCCCGAGACCGTGGAGGTCACCGTGTACGAGATGTGGGCCGAGCACGACCCGGCGGTGTCGCCGCCCGCCGTGGTGTGGCACGTGGTCGCTAAGGACGACGCGTCGGCATCGCTGTGCGGGCGGTTCCTGGAGCCGTCCCAGCGCGTACTGCCGCCCGGCGACGGCTCGCCGGTGCCGGACCGGTACTGCGACCCCTGCCTGGTGACCGTCCGTGAGGCGATCGCGGCCGGCGGGCGCTGACGGCCGGAGCGGCGCGCCGGGCGGGGCCTGGGGCCCGAGGACGGTGGTCGGCGGCCGAGGCGCAGGGTCGGCGGCGGCCGAATGCCGTCAAGCCCGCACGAATCGGAACCCGTGACGAACCCGCAGGTCGGAGCGGTGATCCGGAGCCGCTGACCCCGGTGCGCGGGCCGTCCGGGGACCGCTACCATCTCCACTCGTCGCACACCCGTTCACCATGCAACAACCGCGCGCCGCTCATGTCGTCGCGCCCAGGGGGAGGACCATCGCATGGGCGCGCCCCAGCGTTCTGCTGCCATGAGCACGTCAACAAGAGCCGCCACCGCCGTGGCCCTGCTCATCGGCTTCTACCTGCTCGCCCTCGGCATCGTCGCGGGCCTGATCGCCCTCGACGTCGCCCTGTACCAGGCCTCCGGCCAGTTCCGCCCGGGGCTGGTCAAGCTCTGGGCGCTGAGCGCCGCCGTCGCCTACCCCGTCGTCCGGGTGGTGTTCCTGACCCGGCGTCGCAAGGACGACGGCGAACTGCCCGGCGTGCTCCTCACCCGCGAGCGGCAGCCCGAGATCTGGGCGATGGTCGACCGGATCTCCGAGCGCACCGGCGTCCGCGGCCCGGCCGAGATCCGCCTCGTGCCCGAGGTCAACGCGGGCGTCATGGAGGAGAGCAGGCTGCTCGGCCTCGTCCCCGGCAAGCGCCACCTGGTGATCGGCGCCCCGCTGCTGATCGGCCTCACCGAGGGCGAGCTGGAGTCCGTGCTGGCGCACGAGTTCGGGCACTACAGCAACCGGGACGTCCGGCTCGCCGCCGTCACCGTCGCCGGCCGCCGCGCCGTCCTGCACACCATCGGCGGACTGCACCACCGCGCCGACCAGCACCAGGCCCAGGAGGCCGTCAAGCTCGCCGCCAAGGCCGAGAAGCGGCTGGCCAAGGGCCGCAAGCCCTCTGCGGAACAGGCCGGCGGCGGCGTGGACCGAGTGCTCGCCAAGCTGTTCACCGGCTACGCCAAGCTCTACTTCCGGGTCTCCGAGGCGGTCGGCCGCCGCCAGGAGTACGCGGCCGACCAGGTCGCCGCCCAGCTCGCGGGCCGGGACGCCACCGCCGCCGCCCTGCGCCGGATCCCGGCGCTGGAGGCCGCCCAGAACTTCTACCTCAACCGCTACGCCACCATCGGCTGGGACGCCGGACTGCTCCCGCCGCCCGGCCAGGTCTACGGCGGCCTCCAGCACCTGCTGAGCGACCCGAAGCGCCGCGCCGAACTCGCCGAGCACGCCCTCGAACTGCCCGAGGAGCAGCCCGACCCGTACGACTCCCACCCACCGATCCACCTGCGGGTCGCCGCGATCGAGGCGCTGCCCGACGACGGCCGCGGCCCCGGCGCCGCCGGCCCCGCCCTGGCGCTGCTGCACGACTCGGAGCGGGTGCTCGCCGAGCTGGAGGTCGTCTCGCTCGTCCCGGAGGCCTCCGGCAAGCACCGGGCCGACTGGCCCGAGCTGGTCCGCACGGCCATGCTGGCGCGCGCCCGCGAGGCCGCCGAGGACGCCCGCCGGGCGCTCACCGGGCTGGGCCTGCCGCCCACCGCCCACGGGCTGCTCGACGGCATCGACGCCGGGCGTGCCTGGGAGTTCACCGACCGGCTGCCCAAGAGCGAGCAGGCCGCCGCGGCCACCGGCCGGGCCGCCCGGGAGTTCGCCCGACCGGCGCTGCGCGAGGAACTGGCGCACGCCACCGTCGTCGCCCTGGCCGAGGCCGGGCTCGCCGGCTGGGAGCTCTCCTGGGGCGGGCCGGCCGAACTCCGGCTGCCGGACGGCTTCGCGGACGGTTTCGACGCGGCCCTGGACGCCGCCTGCGCGGACGACCCAGACACCGCCCCGCTGCGGGCGCTGCTCGCGGGGGCCGGGCTGCCGACCGCCGCCGCTGTGTGATCGGTGTGATCGGTCGGATCGGTCACACCGATCCGACCGGTCGTCGCCGCACCCGCCCACGCCCGGACTGGTCCGCACCAGTCCACGCCCGGACTCGTCCGCACCAGTCAACGCCCACACCGCACCACCGGAGGAACACCCTTTGCTCGGCATCATCGTGCTGTCCGTCGTCGGCCTCGCCCTGCTGTTCCCGGTCGTCATGACCCGGCTGGCCAAGCGCAAGCTGGCCCAGCTCGAACGGGCCAAGGCCACCATCGCCCAACACGAAGCACGACAGGCGGAGGAGGCCCGGGCGAAGAACACCATCGTCCCGGCCGACCACGGGCTGCTGCTCGGCAGCGAACTGCTCCTGGACGACCGGCCCGAGGACGAGGAGGCCGCCGTCCTCGCCGCCGCCAAGGCCGGCGACTGGCGGACCGCCGCCACCTACCTCGCCGCCGACGCCACCGCCGACGTCCGCTGGCGGCGGCAGCGCCAACTGGCCGAGCTGGCCGCCGAGGACGACGCCTGGCTGCGCGCCTGGCGCGCCGAGCGGCCGCAGGACCCGGCCGCCGCACTGCTGCACGCGGACGCCCTGGTCTACCTGGCCTGGAACATCCGCAGCAGCGCCCGCGCGACCGACGTCAGCCGCGAGCAGTTCGCGGGCTTCCACCGCGTCCTGGCCGAGGCCGAGGAGGCCGCCGTCGCGGCCGCCGCGCTCGCCCCCGAGGACGACCCCAACCCGTGGGTCGCGCAGATCCCCATCGCCATGGGCCTCGGCTGGTCCAACGACCGCTTCCGGCAGCTGTGGGCCGAGTTGGTCGCGCGCGACCCGCGGCACTGGGCGGCGCACACCCGGGCGCTGCAGTACTGGTGCGCCAAGTGGCGCGGCAGCCACGAGCTGATGCACGGGTTCATCGACGGGGCGATCGCCGCCGCCCCGGCCGGCAGCCTGCTCGCCCCGATCAAGCTGGAGGCCTACTTCGAGCAGTTCGCCAAGGACGGCGAGAAGCTCACCGCCTGGCAGCGCCCCGAGGTCGGTGCCGCCCTGGACGCCGCGCTCGCCGACCTCGCGGCGGCCGACCCCGGCCACCCCCGGATCCGGTACGCCCACGGCTGGCTCGCGTACGCGCTGACCCGGGCCGGGCGGCCGACCGAGGCGCTGGCCCAGTTCCAGGCGCTGGGCCGGTACATCCCGCAGCCGTTCACCAACTTCAACGACCCTCGGCAGTCGTTCATCGACCTGCGGGTCGCCGCCGTCCAGGGCGCGGTCGCGGCGGCGGAGCAGCAGCCGGCCTGACCGGGCGCTCCCGCCGGGGTCAGGGGGTCGGGGTCACGGGGCCGGGAACCGGGTGACGCTGGTGACCCGGCAGCTGACCTTGTCCTTCACCGCGGTCGCCCCGCGCGCCTTGAGCGAGGCGCTCTGACCCGCGGCCAGGTTGTCGGTCGCGGCGGGGGCCTCCGCCACCCGGGTGCCGGAGGCGTCCACGAACTCCACCTGGACGAGGTAGTTCGACGACTTGTCGGTGTGGTTGGTGACCTTGAGGGCCGCCGACGGCCAGTGGATCGCGCCGTCCACCTCGCACGCCGAGATCTCGACGTCCTCGGTCGCGTCACCGCCGGCCCCGACCGGGGCGGCGGTCGGGGCGGCGGTCGCCGGCACCGACTGGGTACCACCCGGTGCCGGACCAGCCACCGTCGTGGCCGGGACGGGGGCACCCGTACTCGTGG
Organism: Kitasatospora sp. NPDC059146; assembly: GCF_042786665.1. Taxonomy (NCBI): domain Bacteria; kingdom Bacillati; phylum Actinomycetota; class Actinomycetes; order Kitasatosporales; family Streptomycetaceae; genus Kitasatospora; species Kitasatospora sp. NPDC059146. The sequence goes on from NZ_JBHZCY010000150.1 coordinate 4,623, forward strand.
TCGTGGTGACCGGAGTCGGGTCGCAGGCGGCGACGCCGAGTACGGCGGTGGCGGCGGCGAGCAGGGCGAGGGCGGTGCGTCGCATGGTCCCCCCTGGGACGTGGTGCGGACAGTGCGGGAACCGTATCGACGCATGCCCGCCGGCGTGGGCGGTACGGCGCTTCCGTGACCGCTCCGGAACGCACCCGCCGCTCTCCACCCGCACCGTTCAGCTCACCAACCCCTGCTGCACACCCGGCAGTTCACTTCCCGTCGGCACGACCGACACCACCACCCACCACCCCGAAGGGGACCCCATGCGGCACCACCGCGCCCTGCTCGCCGGCACCGTCCTGTCGGCGGTGCTGATCACCGGCTGCGGCTCCACCACCCGAGCCGCCGAGCGCCCCACGACCACTCCGGCCACCGCCACCGCCACCACCGCCGCCACCACCGCCGCCACCACCGCGGCCACCTCCGCTGCCGCGCCGACGGCCGCCACCGCAGCCGCGAGTGCCGGGACGGCGCCCGCCGACCTGCCCGACGGATACGACGCGACCCGGGACGCCGAGGCCGATGTGAAGGCCGCCCTGGCCCGCTCCGCCGGGGACCAGCGCCCGGTCCTGCTCGACTTCGGGGCCAACTGGTGCCCCGACTGCAAGGTGCTGGACAAGCTGTTCCGCTCCCCGCAGGTCACCCCGCTGCTGCGGGACGACTACCGGGTCGTCGCGGTGGACGTCGGCCGCTTCGACCACAACCTCGACCTCGCCGCCCGGTACGTCGACCTCCGGAGCAGCGGCATCCCCGCCCTGGTGGTGCTCTCCCCCGACGGCACCGTGCGCACCGCCAGCAACGACGGGGCGTTCTCCAACGCCCGCGCCATGAGCGCCGGCACGGTCGCCACCTTCCTCAAGCGCTGGGCGCAGGCATGACGGTGACCCGACGGGCGGCCGGCGCGGTCGCCGCACTCCTGGTCCTCGGGGCGGCCGGCTGCGCCGCCGACCCGGCCCCGGCCGCCGCCCCCATCGCCAGCTACCGTGGCGGCGGGGTCACCGTCTCCCTCCGGCTCGCCCCCGGCGACGACGGCCACCTGGTCCTCGCCGCCACCTTCACCCCCGACGAGGCGGGCTTCCACCTCTACAGCGTCGACCTGCCCGCCGACGGCATCGACGGCCTCGGCCTGCCCACCCGGCTGGCCGTGCGCGGCGGGCTGACGCCGGACGGCGCCGTCCGGGCCGACCGCCCGCTGCGCACCGTCAGCCCCCTGGACCTCGGGGTGCAGCTGCCCGTCTACCCGGACGGCGCGGTCACCGTCGCGCTCCCGGTCCGCCGGACCGCGGCCGGGCCGAGCGAAGCCGTCGTCAGCTTCGGCGCGTGCAGCGAACAGCGCTGCCTGATCCCCGTCACCGACCAGGTCGTCCCGCTCGGCGCGGTCGGCTGACGAACCGATCGCCGAACCGTCGCACCGCCCGCATCCGGCACGTTGGGCCTCTTGCGCGTCAGTCCGGCAGCCAGTGCAGCTCGTGCGCCAGGGTTCTGGCGGCGGTACGGACGCGGCGGTGCAGCGGCAACTGCTCGCGCGGGAGGACCAGGTGGAACGTCAGGCCGGGCGCGCCCCGCAGCGGTCGCCAGGTGAGACCGGCCGGTTGTGCCGTGGCCGCGGCTTCACCGGCGGGGGCGAGGGTGACCCCGTCGCGCAGGTCGCGCTGGGACATGTCGAAGGACACGGCGAGCGTGTGGAACCGGGGGTGCGGTCGGGTGTCCCGGAACACCGCGGACAGCTGATCGTGGACCACGGGGTTGGCCGCACGGTCCGGGAGTCGCAGCGGATACGCGGCCGCGTCGGCGATCTCGATCTCCGGGTGTCCGGCCAGCGGATGGTGCTGCGCCAGCTGGACCCCGATGCGCGCACGCCGCAGCAGCAACCTGCGTACGCCTCGGCCCGGTTGCTCACCGCGGGTGATCCCGGCATCGATGCGGCCGTCGGCGACCGCGGGGGAGATCTCCGGTGTCGCCATCGGGACCGCTCGGACGTCGAGTCCGCTGTTGTCGCGCATCAGCCTGTCCACCAGGGCCGGTGTCGTCTCGGCCCCGGTGCTGAGGCTGTATCCGATGCGCAGCGTGCCCAGTTCACCGGCCGCCGCGCTCCGGGCGGTGTCCCATGCCCGGTCCAGCGCCGCCAGCGCGGGCGGCGCGGACTCCGCCAGCGCCGCACCGGCCGTGGTCAGTACGACGCTGCGCGTGCTGCGGACCAGCAGGGCCGTACCGAGTTCCTTCTCCAACCGGCGCATCCGGGCGCTGAGTGCGGGCTGGGCGATGCCGATCCGTGCGGCTGCCCGGGTGAAGTTCAACTCCTGTGCCAGCACCAGGAAGTAGCGCAGGCTCACGGTGTCCGGCGCCACGTGCCCTCCCCCCCGATTGATAACGATCCGTTCTGAGCCTAGCCCGTACCGGTCTTTCCCTCGGCCGCACGTCAAGCCCTAGCCTGCGCATGCCGGGATCGACCGATCCGGGTGTCGATGCGGAGCCGGACGTGTCCGGCCGAACGCAGGAGGTTCTCCGTGGCCAAGGGCTACTGGGTCAGTGTCTACCCCGCGATGTCCGACCCTGAGGGGCTGACCGCCTACGACGAGCTGGCCGGTCCGGCTGTCCGGGCCGGGGGCGGGCGCCTGCTGTCCCGTGGCAGTCGAGTCGTCGCCCGCGAGGCCGGAATCACCCAACGCGTCGTGCTGATCGAGTTCGACAGCTTCGAACAGGCCGTCGCGGCCTACGAGAGCGCGGCGTACCGGAAGGCGCTGCTGGCCCTCCCCGACGGCTTCGAGCGCGACTTCCGCATCACCGAAGGCCTCGACTGACCGACGGGAGGCCCTCGACCGGTGGCGCACCGACGCCGAGCACCGAGCGGCGCAGCAGCGCGGCCGGGCGCAGTGGTACCAGAGCTACTCGCTGCACGTGGCAAGGGTCGAGCACAGCCACGGGTTCGCCCGCGCGGAGGGGTGACAGCGGAGCAGTGACAGCTGTCATGCCGGATCGGTGACGGAGCGACCTGCCGCACGGGGGTCGTGGTCGGCCAGGCTGACGCTGCAAGGAACGAACGGCCGGGAAGGCAGGCGGGGAGAGGGTGCGCAGCATGAAGGTGTTGGTGGCCGGGGCCGGGATCGGGGGGCTCTGTCTGGCCCAGGGGCTGGTCCGGGCCGGGATCGACGTGCGGGTGTTCGAGCGGGAGGGCGCGGCGGACAGCCGGTACCAGGGGTTCCGGATCGGGTTGGACGAGCCCGGACTGGCCGCGCTGCGGGAGTGCCTGCCGCCCCGGCTGCACGGCCTCCTGGCGGCGGTGACCGGACCGCTCGCCGGCGAACGGCGCGTGGTGGACGAGCAGTTGACGGAGCTGCGGCGGCTCGGCCCGACCGGCGGGGGAACCGCCGCCGACCGGCACGTGCTGCGGCAGCTGCTGCTGGCGGGGCTCGGGGACCGGGTGGAGTTCGGGCGGGCCGTGGTCGGGTACCGGGAGCGGGCGGACGGCCGGGTGGAGGCACGGTTCGCGGACGGCACCGGCGTGCTGGGCGACCTGCTGGTCGGGGCGGACGGCGTGGGCTCGGCCGTACGGCGGCAGCTGCTGCCCGGGGCCGAGGTCGCCACCGTACCGGGCGGCGCGCTGCTGGGGCGCACCCCGATGACCGAACGGCTCGCCGCGCTCGTACCGGGCGCCGGCACCCTGGTCCAGGGGCCCGGGGCGAGCCTGCTGATCGGCCGGATGGACTTCCGCCGCCCGCCCCGGCTCGCGGCGGCCGAACTGGCACCGGAGGTGGAACTGCCGGACACCGGAAGCTACCTGCGCTGGGTGGTGATGCTGCCCGAGCCGCTCACGGGCCCCGCGCCGACGGACTGGGCGCAGGTGCGCGACCGACTGCTCGTCCTGGTCCGCGACTGGCACCCGGACCTGGTCGAGCTGGTCCGGCGGTCCGACGTCGGCAACAGCTCACCACTGACGTTCCGCTACTCCGAGCCGGTACCCCACTGGGGCACCGGGCCGGTCACCCTGCTCGGCGACGCGATCCACCCCATGCCGCCCAGCGCCGGCCAGGGCGCCAACCTCGCGTTCCGCGACGCCGCCCTGCTCTGCCGCTCGCTCACCGCCGTCCACCGCGGCGAGGCCGAACTGCCCTCCGCCCTCCAGGAGTACGAACTGCGGATGCTCGACCGGGGCTTCACCGCGGTCGCCGCCGGCCTGGCCCGACTCCCGGACTTCACCCCGTCGCGCTAGGCACCGGCTACGGGCGGCCCCGTTCGGCGATGGCTCCGGCGACCGTGGCCAGGTGGTGGGAGGTCTCCCAGGCACGGCGCTGGCCGGGGGCCCAGGGCGATGAACTCGCCCGCCTTGCCGCGCAGGATCGGTACGTACTCCATCGGCCCCCCGCTGACGGTCGTGCGTGCGCGGTGCGTCGCTGTCGCTCCGTCAGTGTGCGGTGCACGACGCCGCCCCACCAGGGCGCGTACCGGGCGCACTCGCCCCCGGTACGCGCCTCGGTGCGCCCTGCGTCAGCGTGCGAGGAGGCGGTCGCCGTCCTGGGTGCGGAGGAGGTCACAGAGGGCGCGCAGGCCGGATTCGGCCTGGGCGATCTGGGGGTCGGTGATGTGGACGGAGGGTTCGATCCGCAGGGTGGTCGTCGCGCTGGCGGTCGGGAAGACCCGCAGGGCGTGGGCGTGGAGGAGGTAGCCGGCGGCGGCGTAGCCGAGGACGCCGGCCCGGGAGAGTTCGCGCAGGGCCGGGGAGGTGGAGTCGCTCTGGTCGCGCAGTTCCAGGCCGAGCATCAGGCCGCGGCCTCGGACGTCGGCGACGACGTCCTTGAAGTCGTCGCGGATGCCCTCCAGTCGGGCCAGGATCCGTTCGCCGCGTTCGGCGGCCTGCCGGTAGCGGGCGCCGCCGTCGGCCTCCAGCAGGTCCAGGGTGCGGGCGGCGATCAGGGTGGAGAAGGCGTCCTTGGCGAAGGTGGAGCTGTGCAGCAGCTCGAAACCGGGCCGGTGGCGGCGGTGGTGCACCAGCATGACCGCGGCCTTGGCGAGGCCGCCGCCGAGGCTCTTGGCGAGTACGTAGTAGTCGCCGCGCAGCCCGATGGCGGAGCTCGCCAGGAAGCTGCCGGTGCGGCCCATGCCGCTCTGCACCTCGTCCACCACGATCGGGCAGTCCGCCTCGGCGCAGATCCGCTGGAGCTCGCGCGCGTACCCGGCGGTGAGCGGCCGGACCCCGCCCTCGCCCTGGACTGGTTCCAGTACCAGGGCGCACAGCCGGGGCAGCCGGTGCTCGGCCAGGTCCACGGTGCCGTCGGAGACGGTGAGGCCCAGGGCCGCCCGGTGTTCCTCGGCGATCGCCGCGGCGAGGGCGGCCGGGTCCTCGGCGGGGACGAACCGGCAGGGGGCGGCCAGGGCCCGGAAGGGCTCCCGGACGACCGGGTTGTGGGTGAGCTGGACGCTGCCGACGAGCTTGCCGTGGAAGCCGCCGGTCAGGGCGAGCAGCACGGGCGGCTCCTCGGCCCGCGCCCGGTTGGCGGCGGTGAGGGCGGCGGCCAGGGACTCGAAGTCCCCGCCGTCGGCGAGCCGCCGGGCGGCCGCGGAGAGGACGGCGCCGTCCCGGACGGCCCGGCGGGCCCGGTCGGTCTCCTCGTCGATCCGGGCGAGCAGCTCGGCCGCCTTGAGCCCGCGGTCGAGTTCGGCGTGCTTGACGGCGGCCTCGACCGCCTCGGCGCCGCTGTTGGCGAAGACGGCGGTGTACGGGCCCGGGTCGCCGGTGTCGCGGTGGAGGATCTCGTTGAGCCGCCGGGCGACGGTCTCGGCGTACGGGTGCAGTGAGAACTGGGCGTGCACCGGTACCCGCGCGCTCAGCAACTCCTGGGCGAGGGCGAGGATCTCGGGGTGGTTGTGGCCGAGGATCGTCGCGCCGAAGCCGCCGACGAGGTCGAGCACGGGGAGTTCGCGGCCGTCGTCGCCGCGCCGGTAGAGGGTGTCGCCCTCGGCGCGGACGTACTCGACGGCCAGGCCCAGGGACTCCAGTTGGGTGCGGAGGAAGGGTTCGGCCAGACCGGTGGTGGTCATCGCGGTGCCTTTCTGGCGGTGCCGGTCAGAGCCGGGTGTCGATGAAGCGGAGGAGTTCGTCGTCGTCGGCGTCGGCGAGTTCGTCGGCCAGTTCCCTGGCCGGTTCGCCGGCGGGTTCCTTGGTCCGTCGCTCGGTCGGGACGCTCGCCGTCGGAGCGGCGGCGGTGGCGGGTTCGAGCCGCTGGAGCAGGGTGCGCAGCCGGGCGGTGAGGTCCGCGCGGGACTCCTCGTCCACGGCCGTGAGGGTGCGTTCCAGGGTGTCCAGGGCGGCGGCCGCCTGCCGGTGTTCCCGGACGGAGCCGAGCAGTCGGCCCAGCTGCTCGGCGACGGCGGCCGGGCTGGGGTGGTCGTAGACCAGGGTGGCGGGGAGCCGGGCGCCGGTGAGCCGGGCCAGCCGGTCGCGCAGTTCGAGCGCCATCAGGGAGTCGAAGCCCGCGTACTCGAAGGGTTCCTCGGCCGGGATCCGCTCGTCCGCCCCGAGCACCTCGGCGGCCTCGGCCCGGACCAGGTCGAGCAGGGCGGCGGGGTCGGCGGCGACCAGCCGGACGGCCTGCGGTCCGGGAGCCGTGGTACCGGGCGTGGGGTCGGCGGTTCCCCCGGTGGGATCGGCGGTGCCGGGTTCGGCGAGGTCGCGCAGCACCGCGGGGGCCGGGTGCCGGACGGCGCCGGGGTCCAGGGCGAGCGGGACGAGGACGGCCCGGCCGTCGGCGAGGCCCGCGTCGAACAGTCGCAGCCCCTCGGCGGGGTGGAGCGGCCGGACGCCGGTGCGGGCCAGCCGGGCGCGGCCGGCCCGGCCCAGGGCGGCGGTCATGCCGTCGGGCGCGTCCCAGGACCCCCAGGCCAGCGACACCGCGGGCAGGCCGGCAGCCCGGCGGCGGGTCGCGAGGCCGTCCAGGAAGGCGTTGGCGGCCGCGTACCCGGCCTGGCCCGCGGTGCCCAGGACACCGGCGGCGGAGGAGCAGAGCACGAGCGCGACGGGTGCGGGGAGCTCGCGGGTGGCCCGGTCGAGCCAGACGGCGGCGTCGGCCTTGGCGCGCAGCACGGTGTCGAGCCGGTCCAGGGTCTGGGAAGCGACCACCGCGTCGTCCAGCACCCCGGCGGCGTGCACGACGACGGTGAGCGGCGCCTCGGCGGACACACCGGCGACCAGGGCCCGGACCTGCTCCCGGTCGGCGACGTCGCACCGGACGGCCTCCGCGTGGGCGCCCAACTCGGCCAGCTCGGCGCAGAGTTCAGCGGCACCGGGGGCTTCGGCGCCGCGCCGGGAGGCGAGCAGGACGCGGCGCAGGCCGTGGCCCGTCACCAGGTGGCGGGCGATCAGCCGGCCGAGCAGCCCGGTGCCGCCGGTGACGATCGCGGTACCGGCCGGGTCCAGCACCGGGCCGTCCGTCGGCGCGGGGGTGCGGGCGGCCAGGCGGGGCACCCGGACGGCCGGGCCGCGGAGGGCGAACTGCGGCTCGTCCGCGGCGGCCGCCTCGCCCAGGGCGGCCGCGATCGCGCGGGCGCAGTCCTCCGGGGTCGCGTCGGCGGGCAGGTCGAGGTCGGCGAGCAGCAGGCGGCCGGGGTGCTCGGTCTGGGCCGAGCGGACCAGGCCGCACACGGCGGCCTCGGCCGGGTCGACGGGTTCCCCGTCCTCGGTCGCCACGCCGTGGCGGGTGGCGACGACCAGGCGGCGGTCCTCGTACCGGGGGTCGGCGAGGAAGTGCTGGACGGCCGCCAGGGCGCGGGCGGTCGCGCGCCGGACCCGTACGGTGTCCTCGGCGGGGGCGTCGGCGGCGTCGGCGGGCGGGAGCAGCAGCCAGCCGGACGCGTCCGGGGGCAGCACCGCCGGGTCCGCGACCGGTGTCACCGGGACGGGCGCCGCGCCGCGCACGGGCAGGTCCCGCCAGGCGAGGCGGAACAGGTCGCCCGTGCCAGCGAACGCCCGCACCGGCACCGGCCCGGGGCCCGGCTGCGACACCGGCTCCGGCCAGTACCGCCGTCCCCGGAAGGGGTAGGTCGGCAGGTCGATCCGGCGCGCGCCGGGCGGCAGCAGCGGCGTCCAGTCGACCGGGGCGCCCCGGACGAAGGCCTCGGCGAGCGAACGGGCGAACCGCGTCCGGCCGCCCTCACCCCGGGTCAGGCTGCCGCAGACCACGGCGGCCCGGCCCGCCCCGGTGTCGGCCAGCGTCGCCTCGATCGCCGTGCCCAGCACCGGGTGCGCGCCGACCTCGACGAAGGTGGTGAAGCCCTGCTCGGCGAGCGCCCGGACGGCGGGTTCGAAGCGGACCGGGTGGCGCAGGTTGCGGTACCAGTAGTCGGGCCCGACCGGGCCGCCGACCCAGTCGCCGTCGACCGTCGAGTACCAGGGCACCGTCGGCGCCGACGACCGTACGCCGTCGAGGAGTTGCAGCAGTTCCGGCTCCAGCTGCGCCACCTGCGCGGTGTGCGAGGCGTAGTCGACCGGGATCATCCGCACGTCGATCCCGCGCCGCTCCAGCTCGGCGTGGAACCCGCTGAGCGCCGCGCCGTCCCCCCCGACCACGGTGCGCTCCGGCCCGTTCACGGCGGCGATCTCGACTCCCCCGCCGCAGGCCCGGATCCAGTCCCGGACGCGGCGCTCGGGCAGCGGCACGGAGAGCATCCCGCCGGTGCCCGCGAGGCGGGCGCCGATGGCCCGGCTGCGCAGCGCGACCGTCCGGGCGGCGTCCGCCAGGGTCAGCGCACCGGCCGCGCAGGCCGCGGCGATCTCGCCCTGCGAGTGGCCGAGGACGGCCGCCGGACGGACGCCGTACGACTGCCAGAGGGCGGCGAGCGAGACCATCACCGCGAAGGACACCGGCTGGGCCACGTCCACCCGGTCCAGCGGCGGGGCGTCGGGGGTGCCGTGCACGACGTCGGCGAGCGACCAGTCGACGTACTGGGCGAGGGCCTGTTCGCAGGCGGCCATCCGCTCGGCGAAGACCGCTTCGGACTGCCACAACTCCCGCCCCATGCCGGCCCATTGGGCGCCCTGGCCGGGGAAGACCAGGACCACGTCCTGGTCCACCCGGTCCGCCGGCGCGGTGCCGGTGACCAACCCGGGAGTCGCCGCGCCGGACCTGCTCGCCGCGCCCGTCGCGAGGGCCCGCAGCGCCGCGCGGGCCTGCGTCCCGTCCTCCGCCAGCACGACGGCCCGGTGCTCGAACAGCGCCCGCCCGGCGAGTGCGGAGCGCGCCGCGTCCTGCGGCCGGGCCCCGTCGTCCAGCAGGTCGGCCAGCCGCCCGGCCTGGGCGGCCAGTGCCTCCGGAGTCCGGGCGGAGATCACGAGCGGCACCAGCGGCACCAGCGGTTCCGGCCCGGCCGCGGTGGCGGGTTCCTCGACCGGGGCCTGTTCCAGCAGCACATGGGCGTTGGTCCCGCTGATCCCGAACGAGGAGACCCCGGCCCGGCGCGGGCGCCGCCGCTCGGGCCAGGGGGCGGTGGCGGTGCGCAGCCGCACCGCGCCGCCGGACCAGTCGACCCTGCTGCTCGGGCGGTCGACGTGCAGGGTGCGGGGCAGGACGCCGTGCCGGAGGGCCAGCACGGTGGCCGCCACGCCGACGAGGCCGGCGGCCGCCTGGGTGTGCCCCAGGTTGGACTTCACCGAGCCCAGCAGCAGGGGCTCGGTGCGCTCCGGCCCGTACGCGGCGATCACCGCCTGGGCCTCGATCGGGTCGCCCAGCACGGTGCCGGTGCCATGGGCCTCCACCGCGTCGACCTCGTCGGGGCGCAGTCCGGCGTCGGCCAGGGCGCGGCGGATCACCCGTTGCTGGGCGGGGCCGTTGGGCGCGGTCAGCCCGTTGGAGGCGCCGTCCTGGTTGACGGCCGAGCCGCGGACCACGGCGAGCGGGCGGCGGCCGGCCCGCCGGGCGGCGGAGAGCCGCTCCAGGACGAGGACGACGGCGCCCTCGGCCCAGCCGGTGCCGTCCGCGGCCTCCGCGAAGGGCTTGCAGCGCCCGTCGGGGGCGATGCCGCGCTGGCGGGAGAACTCGACGAAGGCGTCCGGGGTGACCATCACCGTCGCCCCGCCGACCAGCGCGGTCGTGCACTCGCCGGACCGCAGCGAGCGCAGTGCCAGGTGCAGGGCGACCAGCGAGGAGGAGCAGGCGGTGTCCACCGCGACGGCCGGGCCGTGGGTGCCCAGGACGTACGCGACCCGGCCGGCGGCGATGCTGGTCGCACTGCCGGTGACCCGGTAGCCGTCGGCCGTGCGGGAGACCGGGACGCGCTCGGTGTAGCCGTTGGCGAACACGCCGGTGAACACGCCGACGTCCTGGCCGCGCAGGGCGGTCGGGGCGATGCCGGCCCGTTCGAGCGCCTCCCAGCTGGTCTCCAGCAGGAGCCGCTGCTGGGGGTCCATCGCGGCGGCCTCGCGCGGGGAGATGCCGAAGAAGTCGGCGTCGAAGAGCGCGGCGTCGCGCAGGAAGCCGCCGTGCCGGGTGTCGGAACGGCCGGGGGCCTCGGGGTCGGGGTCGGCGAGGGCGGTGAGATCCCAGCCGCGGTCCTCGGGGAAGCCGGAGACGGCGTCCCGTTCCTCGCTGAGCAGCTGCCAGAGCGCCTCGGGGGTGGTGATGCCGCCGGGGAGGCGGACGGCCATGCCGGTGATCACCACCGGGTCGTCGGCGGGCCCGGTCCCGGAGCCTGGCGCGGATTCGGGCTCGGGCTCGGACCCTGGCACGAACTCGCCTTCCGTGGAAGGGGTTTCGCCGAGTCGTACGCGCAGCAGCGCGACCACGGCCGCCGGGGTCGGGTGGTCGAAGGCCAGCGTGGCGGGCAGGGTCAGGCCGGTGGCCTCGGCCAGCCGGTCGCGCAGGGCGACGGCCCGGAGGGAGTCCAGGCCGAGTTCGGCGAAGCCGGCGGTGGCGCCGTAGCGGCGGCCGGGCGGGAAGCCGAGCGCCGCCTCGGTCGCGGCCGCGACCAGTGCGGCCAGGCCGTCCGGGCGCGGCGGCCCGGGGAATTTCGAGCCCGGTCCTTCCGTCGCGCGGGCACCCGTCGCCCGGGCTTCCATCGCGCGGGCTTCCATCGCGCGGGCTTCCGTCATGGCCGGCAGCAGCAGCCGCAGCGCCGCCAGGTCGGCCTTGCCGGCGCCGTTGCGCGGGAGCTCCGCGACCAGGTGCAACCGGACGGGCAGCTTGTGCGGCGCCAGCCGGGCCGCGCCGAACTCCCGTACCGTCTCCAGGCTCGGGGCACTGCCGGGCTCGGCCACGGCCACCGCGACGACGGTCTCGCCCCACTCCGGGTGGGCGGTGCCGAGGACGGCGAGTTCGCGCAGGCCGGGGCAGTCGGCCAGGGCGCGCTCGACCTCGGCGGGGTAGACCTTCTCGCCGTTCTGGATGATGACGTTCTTGAGCCGGTCGACCAGGTACAGGCAGCCGTCGGCGTCCAGGCGCCCGAGGTCGCCGGTGCGGAACCAGCCGTCGGCGTCCCGGAGTTGCTCCTCGTCGCGCCAGTAGCCGGGCGAGACGTGCTTGCCGCGCACCCAGACCTCGCCCGGCCGGTCCGGGTCGGCGACGTCCGTTCCGGTCTCCGGGTCGACGATCCGCAGCTGGGTGAAGGGCATCGCCCGGCCCGCCGAGCCGGCCTTCGCCAGGGTGAGCTCCGGCGGCAGGTAGCTGGCGAAGCAGGCGGTCTCGGTCAGGCCCCAGGCCTGCTGGAGCAGCACCCCGCGGGCCGCGTAGTCGCGGACCAGTCCGGGCGGGACGGGGGCACCGGCCACCACGGCGCCGCGCAGCGCGGACAGGTCGGCGGCGGCGAAGCCGGGCTGCCGGGCCAGCAGGGCGTACATCGAGGGGACGGCGAAGAAGGTGTCGACCCGGAGGGCGACCAGGTCGCGCAAGGTCCGCTCGGGGTCGAAGCGGCGGCGCAGCACGGTGGTGCCGCCGTGGCCGAGGTTGCGCAGGGTGAAGCAGTTGAGCCCGCCGATGTGCGACAGCGGGGTGACCACCAGGTTGACGTCGTCCTCGCGGGTGGTCATCGCCGCGTCGATGTTGGCGGCGTTCCACCAGATGTTGCCGTAGGTGAGCCGGACGCCCTTGGGCCGGCCGGTGGTGCCGGAGGTGTACAGCAGGACGGCGAGGTCCTCGGCGTCCAGCGGCGCGGGCTGGCGCGGCGGCTGGGGGGCCGCCGCCAGGGCGGGGGCGAGCGGCGTCCAGCGCGGGTCGGGCGGGCCGGTCACGGGGGCGGCCGGGTCGTCGTCCACCAGCAGCAGCCGCGCCCCGGACGACGGGTCGACCAGCGGCGCGTGGCCCGGTTCGGCGACCACGGTGTGCGCTGCGCAGTCCCGCAGCAGCTCCGCCACCTCGGCGGCGCCGAGCCGGTGGTTGACGGGCACGAAGGCGGCGCCCAGCCAGCCGCAGGCGAGGTACGTCACCAGCAGCGTCGGACTGTTCAGACCCAGGTAGGCGACCTGGCGGCCGGCCGTCACCCCGCCGTCGGCGAGCACCTCGGCCAGGCGGCCGGCCCGGTCCAGCAGTTCGGGGTAGCCGATCTCGGCTTCCTCGTAGTGCAGGGCCGGGCCCGCCCCGGGCCGCCGGGCCGCGCGGCGCAGCGCGTCGATCGGGGTGATCTCCAGATGCATGGTCGTCCTCCTGGTCGGGCGGGCGGGGCGCGGTCAGGCGGTGGGCACGGGCGGCGCGGTGCCGGTACCGATAGCGATAGCGGTGCCGGTTCCGGTTCCGGTTCCGATAGCGGTGCCGGTACCGGTGCCGGTCGGGGGCGGCAGCCAGCCGGTGCGGACGAAGAAGTCCACGTACCGGCGGAACAGCGGCAGGTCGATCGGTGGGCAGGCGATCCCGGTCCCGGCCAGCGCCGCTTCGGCGGCGGACACGTCCATCAGCGGGTGGACGGCCCGGTGTCCGGCGATCCGCTCGAACGGGTCGAGCAGCGGGGTGAGCGCGTTGCCCGGGTGGGCCCGCACCGTCCGGCACCACCGCTCGAGTTCCACCTCGGGCAGCGAGTACCCCAGTTCCCGCAGGTAGCCGGTCAGTTCGCCGTACCCCTCGGTGCTGGTGTTCTGCAGGTGGAAGGTCCGGCCGGCGTTCCCGCGCTGCCCGGCCAGAGTGGTGACGGCCGCGCTGATGTAGTCGACGGGGGCCAGGTGGACGGCACCCGCGCCCGCGAGCCCGGCCGGGACGGCCCCGGACTGGACCAGGCCCTTGAGGCTCAGCCAGAAGAAGTCCCTGGTCTGGCAGGCCCCGTGGACCTGGTCGCCGCAGACCACGTCGACCCGGTACACCGTCACCGGCAGTCCGCGCTCCCGGGCGATCCCCACCACCTGCTCGGCCACCCACTTGCTCTGGGCGTAGCCGTTGGCCAGCACCTGCGGCGGGCCGGTCGGGGAGGACACCGTGCGCGGGCCGGGCTCCGCGCCCTTCTCCGCGAACACGGCGGTGGAGGAGACGTGGTGCACCGGCACGGTGCGGTGCCGGGCCGCCAGCCGGAGCACCTCCCGGGTGCCGTCCACGTTGGCGGCCCGGAGTTCGCTGTACGGGCGCAGCCAGTTGACGGCTGCCCCGGCGTGGTGGACCACGTCGACGATCCGGGCGAGCCGGTCGAACTCCAGCTCGGTGAGGCCGAGTCGGGGCCGGCTGAGGTCGCCGACCACGACCGCGAGGCGGTCCGGGTCGATCTCGTCCCACACCCGGTACCAGCTCAGGCGTTCGCGCAGCCGCTCGGCGGCCGCGGCCGGGTCGGCGGCGCGCACCAGGCAGTGCACGGTCGCCTTGGTGGAGCGCATCAGGTCGCGCAGCAGGAAGGCGCCGAGGAAGCCGGTCGCGCCGGTGAGCAGGACCTCCCGGGGCTCGACGACGTCCGCGACGAGCTCGGCGGCCGGGCGGACGTCCTCGTCCAGGCGGACGTCGGCGGCGAACTCCCCGGCCGGATCGGGCGCGTAGCCCGGATCCGCGCGGCCCGGATCCGCGTAGCCCGGTCCTGTGCCCACCGGTTCCGTGCCGAGCGGTTCCGTGCCGACCGGTTGCGTGCCGGCCCGATCAGGAGCCCCGGTCGGCGTGCCGGTCCCGTCGGGTGCCTGCGGCCCGGCGAGCGCCGCCAGCAGGTGGTCCGCCAGCGCCGCCGGTGTCGGGTGGGCGAACACCGCCCCGGGGGCGAGCCGCAGACCGGTCAGCGCGTCCAGCCGGTTGCGCAGTTGCACGGCGGCGAGCGAGTCGAAGCCCAGCGCCGGGAAGGCGTCCTCGGCGCCGACGGCGGCCGCGTCGGGGTGGCCGAGCACCCGGCCGGCCTCCCGGCGGACCAGCTCGACGGCCTCCTCGCGGGCCCGCTCCGGCGCCAGCGCGCCGATCCTCCGGGCGAACGGCTCCGCCGCCGCCTCCGTCGTCCCGGCGCGGGGCCGGGGCGGCAGCGGCGCGAGGCCGGTGAACACCGTGGGCAGCTCGGCGGGGTGGCGCCGCATCGCGGCCAGGTCCAGCGGCGCGGCGAGGACGGCGGCCTGCGGCCCGGTCAGGGCCGCGTCCAGCAGCGCCGGGCCGTCGGCCGCGGTGACCGGGCGCAGCCCGCTGCGGGCGATCCGCCGCAGATCGGCCTCGCCGAGGTGCCCGGCCATCCCGCCCTCGTCCTGCCACAGGCCCCAGGCGACGGAGGTGGCGGGCAGGCCGAGGGCGGCCCGGTGCTCGGCGAGCGCGTCCAGGAAGGTGTTGGCGGCGGCGTAGTTGGCCTGGCCCGGCCCGCCGACGATCCCGGCGACGGAGGAGAACAGCACGAAGGCGGACGGCCCGTGCGGGAGGGTCAGCTCGTGCAGGTGCCAGGCCGCGTCGACCTTGGGGCGCAGCACCGCCGCCAGCCGTTCGGGGCTCAGGGTGGCCAGCAGGCCGTCGTCCAGCACCCCGGCCGCGTGCACGACGGCGGTCAGCGGCCGGTCGGCGGGGACGGCGGCCAGAGCCTCCGCGAGCGCGGTCCGGTCGGCGACGTCGCAGGCCGCGACGGTGGCCCGCGCGCCGAGCGCGGCCAGTTCGGCGACCAGGGCGGCCGCGCCGGGGGCCGCGGGCCCGCGCCGACCGGTGAGCAGCAGGTCGCTCACGCCGTGCCGACGCACCAGGTGGCGGGCGAACACGGCGCCGAGGGCGCCGGTTCCGCCGGTGAGCAGCACGGTGCCGTCGGTGGGCCAGGGCGGGGCGGGGGTCGCGGAGCCGCCGTCGGGCTGCCCGGCCCGGGCCAGGCGCGGGACCAGCACCCGCCCGGCGCGGATCGCCGCCTGGGGTTCGCCGGTGGCGAGCAGCGCGGGGAGGGCGGCGGCGGAGGCCGGGGCGTCGTCCAGGTCGACCAGCACGATCCGGTCGGGGGCCTCGGACTGGGCCGAGCGCAGCAGGCCCCAGACGGTGGCGGCCGCCGGGTCGCTCACTCCGGCCACGGCGCCCCGGGTCGCCACCACCAGCGGGACGCCGGCGGCGCGCCGGTCGGCCGACCAGCACCGGGCCAGCTCCAGGGCTCGGGCCGCCAGTGCGTGGGCCCGGGCCGGGACGTCGGGCTCGGCACCGGGCAGCAGCGGGGCGAGCACCGCGTCGTAGCCGCCGATCGCGCCGAGCAGCTCCTCGACCCGCGCGAACCGGTGGGCCCCGTCCGGCAGCGGTCCGGCGCCGACCGGCAGCTGTCCGGCGCCGACCGGCAGTGCTCCGGTGCCGGACGGCAGTGGTCCGGCGCCGTCGGTGAGCACCGCCCAGCGCACGTGCGGCGCCGACGACGGCAGGGTGAGCGGCGCCCAGTCGACGTGGAACAGCCCGTCCCGGGCGCGGTTCCGCTGCGCCGTAGCCGCCCGGTCGGGACCGTCCGTCGCCCGCAGGCGCACGGCCTCGACGTCGGCGACCGGCCGCCCGGCGGGGTCGGTCAGCCGCAGCGCCGCGCCGTCCGGCCCGGGGGTGATCCGGGCCCGGAGCCGGGTGGCGCCCGCCGCGTGGAGCCGGACGGCGCGCCACTCGGCGGCGAGCCCGGGGCCGGCGCAGCGCGCCGCCGCGTCCAGCAGCTCCGGGTGCAGTCCCCAGCCCTCCGCCGTCGTGCCGTCCGGGAGCGCCAGTTCGGCGAACAGCTCGCCGTCCAGCTGCCACAGCGCCGTGACCCCGTCGACGTCCGTCGCCACGGCCTGTGCGCCCGGTGGCGGCCAGGCCCCCTCGTCGGCGACCGTCCGCACGCCGCCCCGGCCGAGCGCGCCCGAGGCCACCGGGGCCCAACCGCCGCTCTCCCCGGCCCTGGTGTGCACGGTGAACGCCCGACACCCCCGGTCGTCCGCCGGTGCGAGCACCAACTGGGCCTCCAGCGAGCCGCGTTCGGGCGGCTCCGGCAGACAGTCGACCGTCAGCTCGGCCAGCACCGCGCACCCGGCCTCCTCGCCCGCCCGCAGCGCCAGTTCCACCAGCTCGGCCGGGGAGCGGCCGGGCAGCCGTCCGTCGAGGACCAGCTCCGCGCGCCCGGCCAGTTCGGTGACGCCGGTCAGCAACGGGTGCCCGAGCGCCCACCCGGCGGTTCCCCGGCCCGCGGCGCGCGGCGGCGTCAGCCAGTACCGCTCCCGCTCGAACGGGTACGTCGGCAGGGCGACCGCCGCCGTCCGCCCGGGCGGGCCGAGGACGGCGCGCCAGTCGACCGGCACCCCGGCCGTCCACAGCTCCGCCAGCGCGCCGAGCAGCCCGGGCACCTCGGCGGAGCCCGCCCGTGCGCTCGGCACCGCCGTGACCTGCCGGTCGCCGTCGGCGAGGCAGGCGGCGACCAGCGGCGACAGCACCGCGTCCGGGCCCACCTCCAGCGCGGTGCCGACGCCCTGGGCGGCCAGGGTGCGGACGGCGTCGAGGAAGCGCACCGGCCGGCGCAGGTGCGCCGTCCAGTGGTCCGAGGAGCGCAGCTCCTCGGCGGTGGCGGGGCGGCCGGTCACGGTGGACACCAGCGGCAGCGTCGGCGCGGCCGTCCGGG
>NZ_JBHZCY010000151.1:0-14604 GCF_042786665.1 Kitasatospora sp. NPDC059146
GACCAACAGCGACTCGTAACGCTCCCCCTCCCGCACCTTGAGCATGCCCTCGTCGTCACGCCGACTCGTGAACGCACCCGCCTTGATCCGCCCCATGAACTCGAACAGGGCCTGATCCTGCTTCGCGGCATCGAGGTGCTGGCGCGCCAGGTCCACCACGAACGGATCGGCGGCGGGCAACGGCGGAGCGGCGGCAGGCTGGTGGAGGTCGTCGCCGTCGAGGTCCGTCAGGTGGTGGTCGGCGTCCTCCGCGGACGCCGCCTCCGGGTCGTGCCAGTCGTAGTCGGGGCTGTACCACTCCCAAGGGAGGTCGAGGGACTCGAAGCTGGGGTTCTCGGTCAGCGTCTGCGAGCGAAGGCTCCCGCTCACCTCGCCGATGTTCTCGGCGGTGTAGCGCATCGGTTCGCGCGGCTCGGTGTCGTCGCTGGAGCGCCACAGGATCGAGACGGATTCGCCTTCATGGCGGATCGTCACTTCGGTGAACTGCCCGTTGAGATCCGGGTGGGAGTGCTCGATCCTGACGGTCCTGGTGAGGCCGTCCGGCGACGACGTCTCCGTGATGCGGTGCTGCGGGTTGAAGTCGTGGGGATAGGCGGCCCGCAGCGAAGCCGGGCTGTAGAAGTCGGCGAAGCCCCGGAACGCGTCCGCCATCGACGTGCCGCTGGACCAGTTGGCGACCTCGCTGCGGATGTCGTCCACCGTCATGGGCTCGGCGTCGACCTTGATGACGTGGTAGCCGCCCGAGTCGTCACGGCCGGTCACCGTCAGGCGACTGGGGCCCAGCGTCACCTCCGACTGCGCCTCGTTCACCGGCTGCGGGTCGTGTTCCGTCCTGGCATGGCCGGGCGGGAACGACAGGGCCAGCATCGGGTGCTCCAACGGCACCTTGATGTCGAACAGCGCGTAGTTGTCCGCACCACCACCATTGGACATCCACTCCTGCACGAACTCCCGGCTGAACGACGTCGAAGCGGGCAGCAGCTCGGTGAAGGACTCCCGCTCCCGGGACTGCGGATCCATCCGCACCGCCCGGAACAGGCTCAGGGACTGCCCTGACTGCTCACCCGCCGGGCGCAGCGCCTGCGCGTGGTCGAGGAACGTCTGCACGTCGTGCAGCAGGGAGTCGTAGCGCTCCCCCTCCCGGACCCTGAGCATGCCTTCGTCGTCACGCCGGCTCGTGAACGCACCGGCCTTGATCCGCCCCATGAACTCGAACAGGGCCTGGTTCTGGTTCGCAGCGTCGAGGTGCTGGCGGGCCAGGTCCACCGCGAGGGGATCGGCGGCGGGCAACGGCGAAGCTGCGGGCTGGTGGAAGTCGTTGCCGTCGAGGTCCGTCAGGTGGTGATCGGCGTCCTCCGCGGGCGCCGCCTCCGGCTCGTGCCAGTCGTAGTCCGGGCTGTACCAGTCGACGGGGAGGTCGAGGGACTCGAAGCTGGGGTTCTCGGTCAGCGTCTGCGAACGAAGGCCGCCGCTGACGTTGCCGATGTTGTCGGCATTGAAGACCATCGGCTCGCGCGGCTCGGTGTCGTCGCTGGTGCCCCAGCGGATCGATACGGACCCGTCGTCCTCGTGCCGGATCGTCGCCTCGGCGAACTGCCCGTTCAGGTCCGGGTGGGAGTGCTCGATCCGGACGGTCTTCGTGCGGCGGTCCTGCGACCACGACTCGGTGATGCTGTGCTGGGGATTGAAGTCGAAGGAGTAGGCGGCGCGCAGTGACTCCGGACTGTAGAAGTCGGCGAAGCCCCGGAACGCGTCCGCCATCGACGTGCCGCTGGACCAGTTGGCGACCTCGCTGCGGATGTCGTCCACCGTCATCGGTGAGGCGTCGACCTTGATGACGTGGTAGCCGCCCGAGTCGTCACGGCCGGTCACCGACAGCCGGGACGGACCGAGCGTCACCTCCGACTGGTTCTCGTTCACGGGATCCGGGTCACCTTCCGCCCGGACGTGTCCGGGCGGGAACGACAGCGCCAGCATCGGGTGCTCCAACGGCACCTTGATGTCGAACAGCGCGTAGTTGTCCGCACCACCACCATTGGACATCCACTCCTGCACGAACTCCCGGCTGAACGACGTCGACGCCGGCAACAGCTCCGTGAAGGACTCCCGCTCACGCGACTGGGCGTCCAACTTCACCGCCCGGAACAGGCTCAGGGACTGCCCAGCCGGGTGCGTCCCGGCCTGGTTCAACGCCTGCGCGTGGTCCAGGAACCGCTGCACGTCGACCAACAGCGACTCGTAGCGCTCCCCCTCCCGCACCCTGAGCATGCCTTCGTCGTCACGCCGACTCGTGAACGCACCCGCCTTGATCCGCCCCATGAACTCGAACAGGGCCTGGTCCTGCTTCGCGGCATCGAGGTGCTGACGCGCCAGGTCCACCACGAACGGATCGACCGCAGGCAACGGCGCCGAGACCATCTCATGGAGGTCGTTACCCTCCGTCAACTCGGGGGCGTACCAGTCGAAGGGGAGCTCGATCGACTCGAAGCTGGAGTTCTCCTGCAGCTTCCGAGTGCGAAGGCTGCCGAACACCTCCCCGATGGTCTTGCCGCTGTAGGCCGCCTGAATACGCACAGGGGCTTCGTCGCCCTCGACCGCGTCCTCGGTGGAGCGCAGGGTGACCGACACGGACTCGCCCTCGTGCCGGACCTCCACCTGGACGTACTGGCCTTGCAGGCTCTCGTGCGGGTACTCGATCTTGACGGTCTTCGTGAGGCCGTCCGACGACCACGTCTCGGTGATGCGGTGCTGAGACCCGAGGTCCTTGGGGTAGGCGGCGAGCAGCGACTCCGACGTGTAGAAGTCGGTGAAGCGCTGGAAGGCCTCCGCCATCGACATGCTGCTCGACCAGTCGGCGACCTCGCCGCGGATGTCGTCGACCGTCATCGGTGAGGCGTCGACCTTGATGACGTGGTAGCCGCCCGAGTCGTCACGGCCGGTCACCGACAGCCGGGACGGACCCAGCGTCACCTCCGACTGCGCCTCGTTCACCGGCCGCGGGTCGTGTTCCGTCCTGGCATGGCCGGGCGGGAACGACAACGCCAGCATCGGGTGCTCCAACGGCACCTTGATCTCGAACAACGCGTAGTTGTCCGCACCACCGCCGTTCGACATCCACTCCTGCACGAACTCCCGGCTGAACGACGTCGACGCCGGCAACAACTCGGTGAAGGACTCCCGCTCACGCGACTGCGGATCCATCTTCACCGCCCGGTACACGCTCAGGGGCTGACCCGGCCCCTCCCCCGCCGGACGCAGCGTCTGCGCATGGTCGAGGAACCTCTGCACATCGAGCAGCAGCGACTCGTAGTCCGGCCCCTCCCGGTCCTTGATCATGCCTTCCTCGTCACGCTTGCTCGTGAAACCGCGGTTCCTGAGCCACCCCATGTACTCGAACAGGACCGGGTTCCGCGACGCGGCGCCGAGATGCCGGCGAGCCACGTCAACCGCCGTCGGGTCGACGGGAGGCAACGGCGCGGCAGGCGGTTCCCCGTGTGAGAGGTGCTCTCCGACGGTCGGCTCGTCATGGACGGCCGCCGGGGACCTCACCTCGCTCTCCTGGTGGGTGAGGTACTGGCCGTGGGTCAGGTCGCGCAGGACGGGGCCCGAGTGGAGGACCTCCTCGATGCGCTGGAGGTGGCGGGGCAGGACGGTGAAGTCGTCGCGGTGGGCGGCGGTGCCCATGACGCCGTTCTCGCCGGCCCAGCGGTCGCGGCGGCGCAGTGCGAAGGCGTCGCCGGGCCTGGCGGCCGGTTCGACGTACTCGTCGGGCAGGCCGAGGAAGTGCAGCACTTCGTGCAGCAGCACGCCGGGGGCGCTGCCGTCGTACCAGTGGAGCTGGTCGCTGCGGCCGGTGCCGGGCAGGACGGTGATGCTCTGGTGCGCGCCGGCGGCCTTCGGGGCGCTCTCCAGGCGCAGGTGGACCTGGTCGCCGCCGGGCAGGCGGTGGCGTTCGTTGAAGCGGTCGGCGACGACGGCGCGGGCGCGGTCGAGCACGCGGGTGGCGGCGGCCTCGGGGAGGGGTTTGCCGTCCGGTCCCTTGAGGTGGAGGTTCAGGGTGAACTCGGTGACCCAGTGGTCCGGTTGGGCCTCGAAGCGCCGCACGTCGTAGGTGATCGCGGTGTCGGCGCCGTGCAGGTCGCCGAGGCTGCGCTGGGAGCGGGGCAGGCCGCCGGGGCGCCGTACCCGGTTCTCGTACTGCTCGCGCACCTTGGGGCCGGCGATGGCGCCCGGGTTGTCCTGGCCGCGCACGCGGGCGTCGAAGCGGACGGTGTCCATGCGGGCGGACGGTGCGAGGGTGCGGATGTCGGCCCAGGCGGAGGCGGGCAGCAGCGGGCGCGGGTCCGCGGGCGGTACGGCCGTGGGCGGCACGGCGGGCGGCTGGGCGGGCGGTGCGGCGGCCGGCGTCCTGGGGGCGGTGTCGGGGGTGTCGGAGGCGGTGTCGGTGGGGCGGGTGAGCGGGCCCGACGGGGTGTCCTGGGTGGGCTTCTCCTCGGGTACGGGGGTCGGCTCCGGCTCGCGCGAGGACTCGTTCGCGGGCTCGTGCGAAGACTCGTTCGCAGGCTCGCGCGAGGGCTCCGGCGTGGGCTCGGGGCGGCGGCCGAAAACGTTCTCGTGGGTGGCCTCGTGGCCGCGCCAGCGCTCGCCGTCGAGGTCCTCGGGCGCCCAGTGCTCCCGGTAGGCGTCGAAGAAGTCGTCGCCGTACTCGCCCTTGAGCTTGCGGATCTCCGCCTCCGGCACCCGGCGGTCCTCGGCGAGCCGGTCGTAGCCGGCCGCGGCGCGCTCGCGGGCCGGCAGCACGGCGCGTTCGAAGGCGACGTGCTCCGCCAGGCCCTCGGTCAGCCGGTCGCGCTCGGCGCGCCAGCGGGCCACCTGTTCGGGCAGCTCGGCGCGGTGGTCGGCGCCCGGATCGCGCAGCAGGGCGCGGAAGGTCTCCTCGAAGGCGGCGCGGACGCGCTCGGTGTAGCCCTCGCGGACCCGGCGGGCGGCGTCGGTGGCGGACGGTTCGGTGCGGTCGGTGCGGGTGCCGCGCACCGGGCCCAGGGCCATCTCGACGGAGGCGGCGGCGTCGCCGTCGTGCTCGGCGGCGTGCTCGGGGGCGTGCTCGGGAGCGCTCTCCGGGCCGCCCAGGTCGCGCGGGACGTGGGTCCGGGCGCTGTCCTCGGCGGCGCGCAGCGCCTCCTCCCGGGCACCGTGCAGGGCCAGCAGGCGGTTGGCCTCGGCCCGGGAGGTGAGCTTGTCCAGTTCCGCCTTGAGGTGGGCGGGGTCGCGGTCGGCGGCGGTGTGCTCGGCGACCAGGCGGTCGGCGCGGCGGGCCAGATCCGCGCGGGCGGCGGCCACCGCGCGCGCGGACGGGCCGTCGGCCAGGCCGAGTTCGCGCAGCGCCTCGGGGCCGAACTGGTCGGCGGCGGTGTCCTTCCACGCCGCGGCGGCGTCGTCCACCGCGTCGGCGGAGCGCTTGAGCCCGGCCTCGCGCACCGCCTGGACGGTGAAGTCGTGGGACAGCCCGGCCCGGTGGCGTTCCAGGGCCTCCTGGAAGTCGGCTTCGAGCCGGGTGCGGCCCAGGCGGGTCGGGTCGACGGGGGCGAGGTCCTCGCCGCCCTCCTCCTCGATCCGCGGGGAGGGGCCCTCGTCGCCTCCGTGCAGGTCCGCCAGCCGCTCCCGCAGGGCCTCGGCCAGCTGGTCGCGGACCTCGGGTGTCAGCCGGACGTCCCCGGTCAGGCCGGCGGCCTCCAGCAGGGCGCGGTCGCGGTCGGAGAGCTCGTCCGCCGACCATCGGTCGTGGGCGTCGTCGACCACCCGGTCGACCTGCTCAAGCGCTTGGGCCCGCGCCTGGCGGACGTCCAGCTCCCGGCCGGCCTCGCGCAGGCGGCGCTCCAGGGCCCGGGCGGCCAGGGCGTTGCGCTCGGGGGTGAGGTCGGTGCGGGCGGTGAACAGCTGGGCGATGTCCTGCTCGGCGTCGGCCCGGAACTTCTCCGAGGCGTCGCGGCGGATCCCGGTGAGGGTGTGGTCGCCGGAGTGCTCCGGGCCCAGGCCGCGGTCGGCCAGCAGCCGCTCGAAGCGGCCGACGGCGAAGGTGAGCGCGAGTTCGCGGGCGCCGGTCAGCTCCAGGCGGTCCGTGGCACCGGCGAGGATCTCCTCCCGCTCGTGCGGGCGCGCTTCGAGGTCCTCCCGCATCGTCTCCGCGGCCCGGCGCCACACCGGCGAGTCGGGCGTCACCAGGGCGCGCAGCTCCCGGGGCAGGAGGGCGGCGCCCTCCGTCAGCCGGTCCTCGATCGCACGGCGGTCCGCCTCCTGCCGCTCGGCCTCGGCGAGCCGGGCGTCGTGGTCGTCGGCGAGGGACTGCTGCTTGTCCCGCCAGGCGGTGCGCCGTTCGTCGCCGGCGGGCGCCTTGGCGTGCTCGGGGGCGTCGACCTGGTGGTAGAGGTGGCCGGCGGAGGTGGCGGAGGAGGACGGCGGGGTGTCAGGGGTGTGCGGGTCGGGGCCCGGGCCGTTGGGCTTCGGGTCGCGCGGCGGGGTGGCGGGCGGCGGCGGGACCTGCGGGTCGGGGCCCGGGCCCTGGGGAGTCTTCGGGTCGGGGAGGTTGGGGTCGCTGTGGTTGGGGTCGCTGTGGTCGGGGTCGGGGCGGTTCGGATCGGTGTGGTTCGGGTCGGGGCGGTTGGGGGTGGCCGGCACCGCGCCGTCGCCGGGGCCGCCGGCGCTGGTGCGGATCGGCGGTGGTGGCGGCGAGGCGGCCGGGCTGCGGTGGGAGCCGCCCTCCTGCGGCTGCGGCTGGGTGCCGTTCACGGTGCCGCCGGTGCGCGTGGTCGTGGACTCGTGCAGGGGCGCCTCGCCGTGCTCGTCGACGACGGTGGTGCGGCGCGACGGGTCCGGCTTGGGCTGCGCCTGCGGCTGTGCCTGGGGCTTGACGGCGCCGCTCTGGCCGTTGGCGTCGGCGGAGGCCGTCGCGGTGCTGCCGCGCTCGCCGCCGTTGCCCGCCTTGGCTCCGCCGTCCGCGTTCCGCCCGCCGCCCCCGGTGGTGGTGGTGTTCTCCGCCCCGCCGTCCGTCTTCCTCGGCACGGGCGGCGGGACGACGGTGTCCCGCTCGCCCTGGCCTCCCGACGCGGCCGGAGGCTTGGGCGGCCCGGACGCGGCGTTGCGCTCGTCGCCGCGGGACTGGGTCTCGACCGGCCGGACCGGGGCCTTGGGGTCCCAGCCGCCGTCGACCGAGGAGTGGAAGCTGCTCTTGCCCGCAGGGTCGGCGAGGACGCCGTCGCCGTTCTCCTCCGGGTGGTGGCTGCCGGAGTCCAGCAGGGTGGAGCCGGACAGCGAGCCGGTGCCCTCGGTCCTGATCGAGACGCCGTCGGACTTGATCGAGGCGCCGTCACCGCCCGACAGCCGCGTACCGCCGATCTGGTCGATGTGGCCGGGGCGGGGCACCGGGAAGGGCGCCGCGTGGCCGCCCATGTTGCTGATCACCGACAGGAAGGTCATCGGGTGGGTCGGGCCGTAGAACCCGCCGTTCTCGTCGGTGATCCGCGAGCTCTCCAGGCCTCGGACGAAGTCCGCGTAGCGCAGGGTCAGCGGCGAGGCGAGGCCCATGATCATGTGCCGCATGCCGGCCATCATGAAGCCGCCGACGAAGCTCATCCCGCTGGCCGACCACTCGCCGTTGTAGATCGTGTTGTAGATGCCCTCGGTGAGGTACTGGTTGATGCCCGACTCGAACTGGCTGCCCAGGACTGCCCCGAGGTGGAACATCTTGTCCATCTTGTTGATGCCGCCGGCGAGTTCGGGCATCTTCTCGACCAGCAGCTTGAGTTCGGGCGTGAGGGCGACCTTGCCGCTGTCCTTGGCGAGGTTCTCCAAGGCCTCCTTGAGCGCCTCCTGGCTGCTCTCCTTGGCCACCGTCTTGAGCGAGTGCTGGACGAACTGCTTGCCGATCTGCTCGCCCATGTCGCGGGCGAGTTGTTCGCCGATCTCCTGGCCGAGCTCCTTCTCGAAGAGCTCGCCGAGCTGGCGCACGAACTTCTGGCCCATCGCGGCGCCCACCTTGCGCCCGCCCTTGAAGCCCTTGGCGAGGTACTGGGAGTTCTCCTTGAGGAGGGTGGTGATGCCGTTGGCGAACCGCTCGGCCGCCTCGTTGCCGAGCAGACGGCCGAAGCCCTCGCCGGCCTCCTTGCCCGCGCCCTTGAGCGCGCCGCCGGCCACGCCCTCTCCGAGGTCCTTGCCGATCCCCTTGAGCGCGCCCGCCGCAGCGCCCTCCCCCAGCTCCTTGCCGATCCCCTTGAGCGCGCCGCCCGCCACACCGCCGGCCAGGTCCTTGCCGACGCCCCCGGTCAGGCCCTTGATGACGTCCTTGAGGGCGCTCTCCACGAACAGCTTGCTCAGCCGCGGGCCGAGCAGCTTGCCCAGTCCCATGCCCAGCAGGCTGAGCGGTCCGCCGATCGCGCCGCTGATCGCGCCGAAGATCGCCGCCTGCTTGGTGAGGTCCTTGTCCCACTCGTGGCGGTCACCGTGCTGGAACTGGATGCCCTGGATGATCGCGTCCAGCATCAGGCCGCCGACGATGCCGCCGAAGGTGTGCATGGCGATCAGCGTGAGGAGCTTCTTGACGAGCCAGAGCAGGAACTGCCGGGTCAGGAGCTTCTTGAACTCCAGCGCCACCAGCGAGCCGCCGCCGGTGAACACGGACCAGGCGATGGCCAGGGCGATCTCGAAGAGCA
The DNA here is from genome assembly GCF_042786665.1 of Kitasatospora sp. NPDC059146. Taxonomy (NCBI): domain Bacteria; kingdom Bacillati; phylum Actinomycetota; class Actinomycetes; order Kitasatosporales; family Streptomycetaceae; genus Kitasatospora; species Kitasatospora sp. NPDC059146. Next base: position 8,706 of record NZ_JBHZCY010000151.1, read on the forward strand.
GCTGGATGAGCTGGCCGATCGCCATCCACTTGGTGTACTCGACGGTGTTGGCGACCTTGCCCGCCAACTCGGCCAGCTGGGTGCAGAGTTCGCCGGCCTTGCGGAGCGGGTCGTTGGCCTCGTCCGTGTTGACGAAGCGGCCCCACTCCTTGCGGAACGCCTGGGCGGCCTCGCCCTCCAACCGCTTGTCGCAGTTCTGCACCGCGTCGAGGATGTACCCGCTCAGCTTGGGCAGATCCTCGGCAAGTGCCTGGTAGTCGTCCCGGACGTCGCGCAGCTTCCCCTCGTCGGACTCCGGCCACGGCATGCCGCTGATGATGTGGAAGAACTGCGCCAGACCCGGGGAGACGTGGACCGAGGAGTGGGGCATGGCGCAGGGCCTCCGGAGGCGGGGCTGATGGTTCGGGCGGTACGGGGGCGTTCGGGCGGTGGTGCCCGGGGGCCGGGGGTTTACGGACGGAGGCTCACGCCAGGCCCACGTTGTGCTCGTCGGTGGCGTCCAGGAGGTCGACGGTGTCCTTGCCGTGCTGGGACATCGCCATGATCTTGTTGTAGATCTGGCCCGTCAGCGTGGTGAGGTCCGCGGTCGGCTTGTCGATCTTCTCGTGGTACTGCTTGCCGATGTCGTCGCCGCCGCCGGCCTGGACGTTCCACTCGTTGATGTCCTTCACCTCCCCGTGGATCTTCTTGACCAGGGCGGCCACGTCCTCGAAATTGCTGAACGCCTCCTTGGCGCCCTCTTCCTTGCGCAGCGTCTTAGCCATTGAACTCCTCCTGCTTGCGGGACTTGGCGGTCCGGTCGGCGCCGGGGCGCATCGCGGTGAGCGGGGCGAGCAGTGCGTCCAGGTCCAGGCCCGCCCCGCCCCCGAAGAGGTCCTCCTCGTCACCGCGTTCACCGGTGAAGCCCATCCGCAGCGTCTCGCCGACGCCCTCGAAGCCGCGCATCTCGGCGGTGAGCTGATCGCCCATCCGAGCCTTGGCCTCGTTGAAGACGTCCTTGAGCACTGCGCTCAACTCGGCCGGGGCCATGGACTGGTAGGCGGTGGTGTGGAAGCTCAGCGCGAGCAGTTCACCCTGCGGGCCGACCTTCGCGGTGACCATCCGGTCCTTGCTGGTCGCGGTCGCGGTCATCGACTGCATCCGGCGGGTGGACTCGGCCAGCCTCTCCTGCTGCTCCGCCAACGAGGCGATGGCCTGGTTGAGTTGGTCCTCGAAGGAGTACGACATGTCTTTTCTGTTCCTCGTTCCTCGGTGGGGTCGTCACGCGTCGTCCGGAGCCCGGTCCGGCCGCCGGTTCAGCGGCCGATCACTCCGCTGACCGCACCGGTGTCGGTGCCCCACACCTCTTCGTCCTCCGCCAGCCAGGTGGTGCGCTGGCGGTCCTTCTCCCCCTGGCCGGCGCCCATGCCACCGCCGCCCATCGGCCCCATCGGCATCCCGCCGCCGCTGGTCTGCATCGAGCGGCCACGCATCGCGGCCTCCTCGGCGGACATCGCGGAGGCCTTCTGCATGGCCGCCTTCTCGGCTGCGGCGGCCTCGGCCGCGGCGGCGGCCGCCGCCTTGCCGCCCGGAGCCAGCCCGCCGCTGTTCTCGACGGCCCGCGCGCTCAGCCCGCCGCCGGAGCTGACCAGCTTGGGCAACTGGCCGCCGCCCGACCCGACGCCGCCCCCGCCGATGCCGCCCGCTCCCCCGCCGCCCAGCAGGCCCGAGTAGGCGCCCAGCCCGCCGGCGCCCGCGCCCGAGCCGTGGTCGTCGAAGGCGCTGCCCAGGTCCAGCTTCCAGTCGGAGCCGGTGGTCGGCAGCCGGGTGCCGCCGCCCGACCCGATACCGCCGCCCCCACCCCCGCCGCCGCCCCCGCTGCCCATGATCGTGTCGATCGCGTGCTGGCGGTCGGTGTAGCGCTGGGAGACGTCGGAGATCGGGCGGCCGGTGGAGTCCAGCAGGGTGCCGTCGGCGGCGATGGAGCCGCCCTTGGCCAGCACCACCGGGTTGCCGTCGCGGTCCAGGACCTCCTTGCCGTCGGGCCCGATGACCGTCCCGTCCTCGCGGACCCTGGAGCCCTTGGGCACCTTGGCGTTGGTCCCGTAGATGCCGCCGCCGGTGCCGGGCGGCACGTCCGAGCCCGGCGGGACGACGACGGGCTTGCCGTCCTTGCCGATCACCTTCTGGCCGTTGGCGTCGTAGACCTGGCCGTCCTTGCCGATGTAGCCGCCCGGGGGCAGCAGCACCGGCTTCTTGTCGGCGCCCAGGACGGGCTTGTGGTCCTTGTCGAGGATCGGTGTGCCGGCGCCGTCGCCGATGCCGGAGCCGCCGCCACCGCCGGGGCCGATGACGGGGGGCGGTGGCGGCAGGTGGGTCTTGTCGCCGCCCTTGCCGCCCCCCGCACCGCCACCGGCACCGCCTGAGCCGCCGCCCAGGTCGAACTTGCCGTTGCCGTCCTTGCCGTCGCCCCCGCCGCCGCTGCCGCCGCCCAGGTCGATGTTGCCGTCCTTGCCGCCGTCCTTGCCCCCGTCCTTTCCGCCGTCCCCGGCGCCGGTGGGCGGGCCGGTGGGCAGGTCGAGGGTGGCGTTGCGGTAGCCGAAGCCGAAGTCGGCGTCCAGCCGGTTGAAGGCGTCCTGCAGGACGAGCATCGGGTCACCCACCTTGCGCAGGCTCACCGCGGCCGTGTTGGGATCCTCCGTCTGGAAGGCGTAGGACCGGTCGTCGAGGTACTTCTTGACGTTGTCCAGCCAAATGGACTTGGCCTTGAGCTCCAGCTGGTCGTAGAAGCCCTGTTCCCGGGGGTCGCCGAGGGGGGTGATGATCGAGCTGATGGCGTGCGCGGTGGAGTCCAGTTGCGGCACGACACCCACCAGGGCCGTCGACAGGGCCTCGTAGATGGCGTGCGAGGGCCACAGCTTCCCGCTGTCCCACCAGCGCTGGTGGACGGTGTGGAGCTTGTCGACGGTGGCGGGGAGCAGGTCGGCCACCGCCCTGAGGTCGGCCTCGTACGGGCTGTTCTCCAGCTGGACGCGGACGGTCTCCAGCTCCAGCGCGTACTGCTTGAGCAGCACCTTGAACTCCCCGGCCGCGTCACCCTGCCAGTTGCTGTCCGGCCCGTTGACCAGCTCCGCCCAGTGCTGCACCCGCGGGTGCCAGAGGTCCAGCCACGCCCGCACCTGGGCGATGCCGTCCGCGGCGTACCGCAGGCTCTCGGGCTTGACCGTGTCGTTCCCGGGCCCGCCCGAGCCCAGCGGCGCGAAGATCCCCTCGTGCTGGTGGATGAACTGGGACAGCGGCTTGTCCGCGTCGTTGCCCCAGTCCGTGTAGTTGACGCTCACCGTGATCCGGATGCTGTGCGCCAACGTGCCGTGCATGTAGTTCCACGCCCACCAGACGTCGGGGGTGCCCATCCCCGAGACCGCGCCCTTGTCCGTGGTGCCGTTGTAGAAGTTGTTGAAGTCGAAGACCAGCTTGTCGATCGGGCGCAGCCAGGGCTTGTCCTTGGAGGGTCCCGCGACCTGGTCCCTGGTGACGATCTTGGAGCTGCGCTGGGCCTCGGAGGCGAAGAAGCCGAGCACGCTCTCCCAGTTCAGATCGGCCATGGGGGTTCGTTTCTCCAAAGGGTGTCGGGCGGTCGGGCCGGGGCGGGGGTGGCGCTAGGACGACGTGCTGGTCTTGGGCGGGGTGGCGGACGAGACCTTGCCGAGGATCGCCATCATGTCGGCGGCCGTCATGGCCTCCTCGTGGGCGGCCTCCATGAGGGTCAGCGCGAGCCGGATCCTCAGCTGGCCCTCGGTCATCTGGGTGCCCATGGTCTTGAGGTCCGTGGAGATGCCCCCGGCGAGGGTCTTGAAGTCGGTCTGGATCTTGGTCGCGATGGACAGCGCCGCCGGCGAGCCGTGCCCCAGCAGCAGCGTGGAGTAGTCGCCGCCGCCCTCGCCGGCGAAGGAGAGCATCGCCCGGTAGCCGGGGTTGCCCGCCAGGTCCTTGAGGAAGGCGCCGAGCTCGGTGTCCGCGAAGTACTTGAGGTCGTCGTGCTTGACGCTGAGGGTGTGGTTGTAGTCCGGCTCGGTGGGCGTGGCCATCAGCCGATACCCGCGGCGGCCCGCTTGTCGGCGTCGCGCAGCAGGCCGTGCATGGTGCGCAGGGCCTCGACGCCGGCGGCGATCTCGTTGTTCATGTCGGTGTTGTTGTTGGACAGCACCGTGTTGAACGCCTCGGCGGCCTGGGCGAGGCTGCCGCTGAGGTGCTCCTGGTTGCTCTTGATGGCCGCCATGCAGCTGGTCATGGCCTCTGCCATGGCCCGGCTGGCCTGCTCCATCTCGTCGGCTGCCTGGTCGATGTTGGCGTGGTTGAGCAGGATGTTCGCCATCGGGGTTCCTCGCTGTGAGTCGTGGTGGTGGTGCTGGTGGAACTTCGGGTCAGGCGGGCCGGGTCAGGGGTTGAGGCCCTTGTAGACGCTGTCGGAGTGCCCGCCGCCCCAGCCGCCGCCGACCCCGGTGGCCTCGTCGTGGGCGTTGTTGACCTGCCGGTGCCCGGCGGCGAAGGCCTCCTGGAAGGTCCGGTAGGCGCTCTGGAGGTTCGCGTACTTGCCCTCCCAGGCGTTGAGGTTGTCCGTGTACTTCGTGCTGCACGCGGCCTGGAAGTGCTGCTGGACCTCGGTGTTGATGTCGTGGATCCGCGCGGCGGCCCGCATCATCGACTCGATCTGTTCCTCCAGGGTGGCGTGGGTGCCCTGGACGGCGTTGTCGTTCACCTTCAGGTTCACGGTGGTTCCTTTCCTCGGCCCGGATTCGGATTTCCGGGTTCATTTCAGGTCAACGGGGTCGTGGGGAGCGTTGGTTCAACGGGCGCACGCGGGGCCCGGTAGGGCGGTGGCGGCGGGGCTCGCGGCGGGGCCGGTGAGGGCGGCGGGGTCGAGGCTGGGGCCGGTGGGCAGCAGGGCCAGCAGGGCGGCGGGCACGCCCGCGGGGGTGACGTCGGCGTAGCCGAGCTGCTTGGCGACGGCCGGTGAGGCGAGCGGGTACTTGGCGCCGTTGTCGGTGACCAGGTACAGCGTCGTGCCGGTGCCGGCGGTGGACAGGGCGCGCACCAGGGCGCCGCCGCCGGGGCGTACAGCGATGGTGTCGGCGGGGGTGCAGGCGGCCTCGATGCCGGGCTGGGCGGCGGGGCCGGGGCCCTGGACGGCGGTGTCGTCGACGAGGGTCAGGGTGGTGGTGGGGCCGGGGTCGCCGGGGCGCAGTGCGGTGCACAGGTCGCGGCCCTGGGGGGCGGTGACGAGTTCGGGCACGGTGCTGGGCAGGGCGGCGGCCGGGGCGGGGGTGGCGGGCGCGGTGTGGGCGGCGAGGTCGGCGGCGCCGATGGCGGTGGGGGTGGCGGCGGCCTTCTGGTAGGCGCTCTCCTGGGTACGGGGGTCGGCGAGGACCAGTTGCAGGGCCATCGGGGTGAGCGGGGTGAGTCCGGCTGGGGTGAGCAGGTACGGGTCGCCGCCGGGGCCGGTGAAGAGCTGGCCGACCCGGGTGGGGCGGGTGGCGAGGTCGGGGCCGGGGGTGCCGCGCTGGTCGAGGTCGGGGCCGGCCAGGTCGGGGCCGGCGGGCAGGGCGTCGAGGAAGGCCTGGGTGACGGGCTGGGGGGTGACGGCGGCCTGACCGAGGGCCTGGCGGGCGCCGTTGCGGGTGTCCAGGCGCAGTCGGCGCCCGTGCCACAGCAGGTGCTGGGTGCCGTCGGGGGCGGCGACCAGGAAGGCCTGACGGTCGGTGAGGGCGGTGCCCTGGGTGGTGGGGTCGATGGCCAGGGCCAGGCGGGGGCGGCGCGGGCCGGACCGGTCTCGCTGCCCGAAATCGCATCAGAGCCAGGCGCCGCTGGCCAGGCGCTCGATCTGCGGCATGCCGTGAGGAGCGCAGGGGATGCGCAGGGG
>NZ_JBHZCY010000151.1:14614-21573 GCF_042786665.1 Kitasatospora sp. NPDC059146
GGGTGGGCCACACGGGGCCCCTTCCCCCCCCGGCCCGGGCCCGGGGGGGGGGGGGGGTGCCGGAGGGGTCGGGCTGCCAGCTCGCGCAGGCGAGCCAGGGGGCGGTGGCCAGGCGCTCGGACTGCGGCAGGCCGTCGGGGGCGCCGGGGATGCCCAGGGGGGTGCCGCGCGGGGTGTCGGCCAGGGAGTGGACGCTGACCTGGTCGACGGTGAGCTGGTCGCCGGCGAGCAGGCGGGCGGTGGCCTCGTTGAGCACGGGGTGGAGGGCGCCGTCGACGTAGAGGTAGCGGGCGCCGCTCTCCTTGACCAGGACGAGGGTGCCGGGCTTCTTCCAGCCGGTGGCACCGCCGGGGACGAGGACGCCGTAGACGGCGGCGATCAGGGCGGCGAGGGCGGCGACGACCAGACCGGTGACGATGCCTCGGGAAGTGCGCCCGGTGGGGACGTCGGGGGCGTCGGGCTCGCCTCGGAGCATGCCGGTGGCGAGGCGGCCCATCACGAACAGGTGGGCCTGCACCTGGTCGCGCTTCGACTGCATGGTGGCGGTTCTCCTCGGTGGCGGGGCTCAGCGGGTACGGCGGGTACGGCGGGTCGTTCGGGCTCAGCGGGTACGGCGCGCTCAGCGGGTACGGCGAGTCGTTCGGGCTCAGCCCGCGAGGGCGCGCAGCGCCTGGAAGGCGCCGGCCGCGGCGAGGGCGAGCGGGAGGACGGCGACGGCCGCGAGGGTGTGCAGGAGGTCGGCGGCGCGGCCCCAGTAGGGCAGCAGCCGTCGGCCGGGGACGGTCCAGGAGGCGGCGGCCAGCAGGGCGGCCGCGGCCAGCAGCGCGGCGAGCAGGCCGGTGCGGGCGGCGGGGGCCAGCTCGGTGGCGAGGCGGGCGGTGAGCAGCACGGGGCCCCAGACGGCGGGGACGAGGACGGCCAGCCGCTGGGGGACGGAGCCGATGCCGCGGGCGTGCAGGGCGAGCAGCAGGGCCAGGGTGCAGGTCAGGGCGGTGGGGGCCCAGCCCTCCTGCCCACTGAGGGCGGTCAGGGCGAGGAGGAGGACGGGGGCGAGGGCAAGGTGGAAGGCCGTCAGGAAGCCGTCGGCGACGGTGCTTCGGGCGCGGACGGTGGCGGCGGGGACGGCTTCGATGCCTTCCTGGAGTTCCTCGGCGTTGCGGGGCAGGGCGGGCAGGCGCAGTCCGGACAGGCGGAAGCACACGCCCGGCAGGAAGGCGGCGGTGGCGACGGGGGCGACGGCCAGGGCGGCGGCGGTGGCGGGCACGGTGAGTCCGGCCAGCAGCAGGGCACCGGCCGCGGTGACGTGCAGGGCGAACAGGACCAGGCCGAGGAAGAGCGGGGCGGCGCAGCCGACGGCGGCCATGGCCAGGACGGCGGCTCCGGCGCCGGCGCAGCCGCCGGCGAGCAGGCGGGCGCTGGCGGCGGAGGGTCCGGTGTCGGGGGTGAGGAGGGCTCCGGCCAGGGCGAGGTAGGACACGGCGGTGGCGCCCAGGGCGGTGCCGGCGCCGGCGTCGCCGACGGCGCGGGAGGCGCTGAGGGCGCCCAGCAGCAGGAACAGGGCGGTGACGGCGGCGGCACCGGCCCGCAGCTGGGGCGGGCCGGGCAGCAGCAGGAGGGCCAGGCCGCCGGCCAGGACGGTGACGGCCAGGGCGAGGGCGGTGTGGTGGGTGAGGACGGGGCGCCAGGTGTCGGCGCGTTCGCGCATGCCGGTGGCGAGGCCGTCGGGGAGGTCGTCGTAGTGGACCTCGGGGAGCGGGTCGCGGCGGGGGCGCAGGTGGAGGTCCTCGCCGTCGCGCAGGCCGAGGGCGTCGGCGCCGAGTTCCTCGTCCAGGGGGGCCTGGCCGAGGCGTTGGAGGATCCAGCCGTCGTGTTCGGCGCCCTGTTCGTCGAGGTCGTCGCCGGCGTGGTCGAGGACGGCGGGCAGCAGGTCGGCGAGGGGGACGTCGGCGGGGACGACGAGTTCGAACACCGTGTCGGGTGCGTGGAACCTCAGTCGGCACAGTCCGGTTGCCGTGGTCCCGGTGGTGCTCCCGTTCAAGGTTCTCCTCGTGCTCGCGTGCGGCGCTTGCCGTACCCGCCCGTGCGGCGGTTGCCGTACCGCCCGCGGGGCGGCCTCCTTCCCGGGGGACGGGCCGGGGCGGGTGCGGGGTTCAAATCCGGTCCGAACGGGTCGAGCGGGGGCCCGGCTGAACCCCGGAGGGGGTGCCGTCCGTCGCCCCAGGAGGACGGCGTCCCGCGCGGCGGGGCACTTCGCCGCCGTCCTTCCCGGGTGCGAGGAGCGCTTTCGTTGAGTGTGGTAGTGGTCGAGCGTGCGCCGCGGCGCCCCGGGCCGGCGATGCCCGACGGCGAGATCCAGTTGCAGGAGCCGCCGGTCCTGCCGCAGTCGCAGAGCGGCATGTCGAGCATGATCACGATGGCGCCGATGGCGCTGAGCTCGCTGTCGATGGTGTTCGTGTTCCTGCGCCCGGGTGAGGGCGGCGGGATCATGACGTACGTCGCGATGGGCATGATGGGCCTCTCCGCGGTGGGCATGCTGGTGACGTCGCTGCTGCGCGGTTCCAGCGACCGCAAGCGGGAGCTGCGCGCCGAGCGGCGCGACTACCTGCGCTACCTGGCGCAGATGCGCCGTCAGGTGCGCGGGCACATCGTGCGCCAGCAGGAGGCGCTGGCCTGGCGGCACCCGGCGCCGGGCTCGCTGGCCTCGCTGGTGCGCACCTCTCGGCTGTGGGAGCGGCGCGCCGCGCACCCGGACTTCGGGGACGTGCGGGTGGGCGTGGGACACCAGCGGCTGGCGGTGCGGCTGGCGCCGTTGGCGACCAAGCCGGTGGAGGACCTGGAGCCGTTGTGCGCGCACGCGCTGCGCCGGTTCATCCACGCCTACGGCACGGTCGCGGACCAGCCGATCGCGGTGTACGTGCGCGGCTACGCCCAGGTGCTGGTGCGCGCGGACGAGCGGGAGGCGGCGCGGGCGCTGGCACGGGCGATGCTGGCGCAGCTGGCGCTGTTCCACGCGCCGCAGGACCTGCGGATCGCCGTGGTCTGCGAGGCCGGGCAGCGCCGGGCGTGGGAGTGGGTGAAGTGGCTGCCGCACGCGCTGCACCCGGTGGAGACCGACGCGCTGGGGCCGGTGCGGCTGATGGCCGGGTCGGTGGCGGAGCTGGAGCAGGTGCTGGGGGCGGAGTTCGCGGGGCGCGGGCCGTGGGAGCCGGATGCGCAGCCGGGCCGGGACGAGCCGTTCACGGTGGTCGTGCTGGACGGTGTGCCGGTGGGCGCGGGCAGCCGGGCGGCGCTCGCGGGGTGGCGCAACGCGGTGCTGCTGGACCTGGGTGAGGCGCTGGAGTGGAAGCCGCTGCGGCACCGGTTGCGGCTGCGGATCGACGAGGGCCGGCTGGCGATGGTCGGTGCGGACCGCAACCACCGGGACGAGGAGACCGACCTGGGGCGGCCGGACGCGCTGTCGCTGCCGGCGGCGCGGCGGCTCGCGGCGCTGATGGCGCCGTACCGGATCGGGGACGGCTCGGAGGGCGGCGAGCCGCTCGCCGGGGACTTCGACCTGGCGTCGCTGCTGGGCGTCCGCGACCTGCACGGGCACGACGTGGCGGCGGGCTGGGCGCGCGGCGTCGCCGACCGGCTGCGGGTGCCGCTGGGGATCGCCGCCGACGGCACGCCGGTGGAGCTGGACATCAAGGAGTCGGCGCAGGGCGGCATGGGGCCGCACGGGATGCTGATCGGGGCGACCGGGTCGGGCAAGTCGGAGCTGCTGCGCACGCTGGTGCTGGCGCTGGCGATGACCCACTCCTCCGAGGTGCTGAACTTCGTGCTGGTGGACTTCAAGGGCGGGGCGACGTTCCTGGGGCTGGAGCGGCTGCCGCACACCTCGGCGGTGATCACCAACCTGGCCGACGAGGCGGCGCTGGTGGACCGGATGCGCGACGCCCTGCACGGGGAGCTGGTGCGCCGTCAGGAGCTGCTGCGGGCGGCGGGCAACTACAGCTCGCTGCTCGACTACGAGCGGGCCCGGGCCGGCGGGGCGGCGCTGGAGCCGCTGGCGACGCTGTTCGTGGTGGTCGACGAGTTCTCCGAACTGCTGGCCGCGCACCGGGACTTCATGGACCTGTTCATCATGATCGGACGACTGGGGCGCTCGCTGGGGGTGCACCTGCTGCTGGCCTCCCAGCGCCTGGACGAGGGGCGGATGCACGCCCTGGAGTCGCACCTGTCCTACCGGATCGGCCTGCGCACCTTCTCCGCGATGGAGAGCCGGGGCGTGCTGGGCGTCCCGGACGCCTACCACCTGCCCTCGCAGCCGGGCAACGGGTTCCTGCGCAGTGACATCGCGACGCTGACCAGGTTCAAGGCCGCGTACGTCTCCGGGCCCTACCGGGCGCCGCGCCCGGTCGCGGCCCGCCGTCAGGCCGCGGCCGGGCAGGTCGCGGCGTACGGCACCGAGTACGTGGCGCCGCGTCAGCCCGCCGTCCTCCCGGCGGAGGTGCAGGAGGCGCAGGAGGAGGAGGCGTCCGGTCGCAGCCTGCTGGAGATCGCGGCCGAGAAGCTGGTGGACGCCGGTCCGCCGGCCCACCCGGTGTGGCTGCCCCCGCTGGGTGTGCCGCCGACCCTGGACCAGCTGCTGGCGCCGCTGGCGCCGGTGCCCGGGTGCGGGCTGACCGCCGAGGACGATCCGGGCCGCGGCGCGCTGCGGGTGCCGGTCGGCGTGGTGGACAAGCCCTTCCAGCAGGTGCGCGACCTGCTGGTGGCGGACCTGTCCGGGGCGGGCGGGCACGTGGGGGTCGCGGGCGGGCCGCAGAGCGGCAAGTCCACCCTGCTGCGCACCCTGGTCGCGGCGCTGGCGCTCACCCACACCCCGCGCGAAGTGCAGTTCTACTGCCTGGACTTCGGCGGCGGCACGCTCTCCTCACTGCGCGGCCTGCCGCACGTGGGCGCGGTGACCGGCCGGCACGACCCGGAGCGGGTGGTGCGCACGGTCGCCGAGGTCAACGCCATCCTGGCCCGGCGCGAGCAGAGCTTCGCCGAACTGGGCCTCGACTCGGTGGCCGCGTTCCGGCGCGCCCTGGCCGAGGGCGCGCTGCCCGGGGAGGGCCACGGTGACGTGTTCCTGGTCGTCGACGGCTGGAACACCGTGCGCCAGGAGTTCCCCGACCTGGCGCCGGCGCTGACCCTGATCGCCCAGCGCGGCCTGAACTACGGCATCCACCTGGTGGTGGGCACCACCCGGTGGGGCGAGGTCAGCGGCGCGCTGCGCGACCTGCTGGGCACCCGCTTCGAGCTCCGGCTGGGCGACCCGGTCGACTCCGCGATCGGCATGCGCATCGCGGCGACCGTGCCCAAGATCCCCGGACGCGGGCTCACCGGTGAGGAACTGCACTTCCTCACCGCACTGCCCCGCCTGGACGGCCGCGGCGCCACCGAGGACCTGGGCGAGGGCGTCGCGGACCTGGTCGACGCCGTCGCCGAGCACTGGACCGGCCAGCGCGCGCCCGAGGTCCGGATGCTGCCGCTGCACCTGCCCGCCGCCGCGCTGCCCGCCCCCCAGGGCCGGCTGCGCGTGCCGTTGGGCCTGCAGGACGTCTCGATGGACACCCTCTGGCACGACTTCGAGGAGTCCCCGCACCTGGTCGTCGTCGGCGACAGCGAGGCCGGCAAGACCAACCTGCTCAAGCTGGTGGCCGCCGGCATCACCGGCGCCTACCGGCCCGACGAGGCGCGGATCATGCTGGTCGACTACCGGCGCGTCCTCCAGGGCGCGGTGCCGCCGGAGTACCGGCTCGGGCACGCCGTCGCCGTGGACGTGCTGCGCCAGATCGTCGACGGCGCGGCCCGGGCGATGGCCAACCGGCTGCCCGGGGCGGACATCGCCCCCGAGCGGCTGCGGCTGCGGGACTGGTGGGAGGGCCCCGAACTGTTCATCCTGGTCGACGACTACGAACTGGTCTCCGGCTCCCCCGGCGGCATGCAAGCCCACCCGTTCGCGCCGCTGCTGGAGTACCTGGCGCAGGGCGCCGAACTGGGCCTGCACCTGATCGTGGCCCGCAGCGCCAACGGCGTCGGGCGGGCCTCCTCCGACCAGCTGCTGCGCAAGCTCGAAGAGGTCAACACCCCGGCGCTGCTGCTGTCCTGCCCGCCCAGCGAGGGCTTCCTGTTCGGCAACACCAAGCCGCGGGCGCTGCCCCCGGGCCGGGCCCTGCACATCACCCGACGCCGGACCGTACAGGTGCAGACCGCGCTCGTCGACGACGGGGACGGCGGGGGCAGCGCGGACGGGGAAGGGGAGTCGCGTCAGTGAGCACCATCGAACAGGCCTCCGGGGCACGCCGCTGGCTGAACCGCCGGCGCACGGACAACGACACGGCGGCCGAACCGGCGGGCCCGGCCGCGCTGCACGAGGTGGGAGCACACTTCGTCATCGCGCCCGGCACCGACGCGGCTGCGCTGCCCGCCGCGCTCACCGACGCGCTGGCCGCGCTGGAAGCCGTACCCGGCACCGTCACGGTGCTGGCCGCGGCCCCCGATGCCCAACCCGTCCTGCTCGGCCGCCTCGACGACCTCGCCCGCACCGTGCGAGCCACCACGGGCACCGGGACCGCCGGGACGGCCACCGATGCCGGGACGACCGCCGCCCCCGGCGCCGGCCGGGCCGCCGCCGACCGCAACGCCGCCACCCTGGTCCTGGCCGCCTCCGCCCTCGCGGCGACACCCGCCTCCGGGCGCCGGCCCGCGCAACGGCTCGCCGAACTGGCCGCCACCAGCATCGTCGCTCCGGACGGGCTCGTCACCCTGCGCCCCGACGGCACCCTGCTGGCCAGCGGTGCCACCGACGCCGATCCGTCCTCCTGGTGGCTGTTCACCCCGGACGGACGCACCCGCCGACTCGGGCCCGTCTGGCCGCTGCCCCGAGCAGGCACGGGCACGGCGCCCGGGCGCGCGGGCACCGGCACGGCGCC